>JAFMRN010000236.1 GCA_017354065.1 Solirubrobacterales bacterium | reverse complement strand
GGCGGTGCCCGGATCCTGGCCGAAGCCCTGTCTGAGGCCGGTGAGGGCGTGTCCGTGCTGACCGGCGGCACCGACGTGCACCTGGTGCTGGTGGACCTGCAGAACTCCTCACTCGACGGCCAGCAGGCGGAGGATCGCCTGCACGACATCGGGATCACCGTGAACCGCAACGCGATCCCGTTCGACCCGCGGCCGCCGATGGTCACCTCCGGCCTGCGGATCGGCACGCCGGCGCTGGCCACACGCGGCCTGGGGGAGGAGGACTTCGCTGAGATCGGGCAGATCCTCACCCAGGCGCTGACCGCCAAGGATTTCGGCGCGGCACAAAGTGATCTGGCCGCGCGCGTGGCGAACATCGCTGAGCGGCACCCGCTGTACGCGGACCTGTCATAGCGTGCAAGGTGCGCCAGGAGGGTGCCGGAGCGGTTACGTAACCGCGGAGGCGGGCCCCTCCCCTAAATCGCGTTAGCGCACCGTTATGACGGTTTACTTAGCTGTTCCAGCAGGTATGGCTGGCATTCTTCCCCTTTAGTGCACTACTGGCACGCCATCTACGCGTTCTTGGTGGCGGCAGGGATCGCCGCGTTGCTGACTCCGTTGGCCGGAGCACTCGCGCGGCGAGTCGGTGCTATGTCAATGCCCAGCAACCGCGGTCTGTCCACGACAGAGGTTCCGCAGCTGGGCGGGCTGGCGATCCTGATCGGCGTCGTGGTCGCCGCCGCGATCTGGCTGCCCGCCACGATCAAGCTCGCGCCCACGCCGCACGGGCGGCCCGGCGCTGCCGGCGTGGTTCACACCTGGTGGATCCTGGCCGGGGCGCTGCTGATCGCCCTGGTCGGCGCGGTCGACGACGTCAAGAACTTGAAGCCGCTGCCGAAGCTGATCGGCCAGATAGCGGCCGCGGTCGTGGCGGTGGAGGGCGGCGCCGTGATCAACGACCTGACGATCCCGTTTGTCGGTCCCATGCAGTTCCCGCACGGCGGCGGCACGCTGACCGTGCTGTGGCTGGTCGCGATGATGAACATCGTCAACTTCTCCGACGGTGTCGACGGCCTGGCCGCCGGCGTCTGCACGATTGACGGGATCGCCTTCGCGATCATCGCCTTCGACCTGCAGGGCGGGCATTCCAACGCCGCGGTGCTGGCGGCGCTGACGGCCGGGGGCGCGCTCGGCTTCCTGGTGCACAACTTCCCGCCCGCGAAGATTTTCATGGGCGATATCGGTGCGAACCTGCTGGGCTACCTGCTGGGCCTGGCGGCGGTGGTCGGGTCGCTGAAGACCGGCGCGGTGCTGGCGCTGGCGGTGCCGTTGTTGATCCTCGCGGTGCCGTTGCTCGACACCGGCTTTGTGGTCGCCAAGCGGCTGAAGTACGGACGCAAGCCCTGGGAGGCTGATGATTGGCACTTCCACCACCGCTTCCGGAATCTCGGTTTCTCCCAGCGGCGCACGATCCTGTACCTATATGGCTGGTCCGCGGTGATGGCCGGCGCGGCGGTGCTGATGCGGATTGTCACGCACGATCATCCACATCAGTTCTGGTGGATCTTCCTGCTGTGCCTGCTGCTGGCGCTGGCGCTGGCGGCAAGCGTCTACCTGGTCTGGGTGCTGGAGATCCTGAAGTTCAAGGGGCTCCGTGCCATCCAGCTGCGATCGCAGGACCCCGATACCACCGAGCATGAGATCATCGTCACCGTCGAGCGGGATATCGAGACGGGCGAGTTCGACAAGGTCAGGAAATAGATGAGCTTCGAACCGCCAAACCCCCACGGTCTTCACGATCTCTACGTCTCCGCGGATGCGCGCCGCGGCCCGACCGGGTGAAGGTTCTTACCCGCACGGAGGCGGCGCTGCTGGTCCTGGTGGTGCTCGCGACCGGACTCGCTGCGCTGGGCGCTTATGCGCACATCGGCTCGATCCTGGCGTTCGTGTTCGCGGCGCTGGCGCTGGCCGGCCAAGCGTGGATGGTGTCGATGTCGACCGAGCAGCTCGGTGAGCGCTTCGGCCCCGGGTTGACCGGGACCCTGCAGTCGACGGTCGGCAACCTGCCCGAGTTCTTCGTGGTGATCTTCGCGCTGCAGGCCGGCGACACGATCGTCGCCCAGACGGCGCTGCTGGGGTCGATCCTGGTCAACGCCCTGCTGGTGCTCGGGCTGGCGCTGGTCGTCGGCGCGCTGCGCTCCCCGGACAAGATCATGCGCTTCTCCCCGCAGCTGCCCAACGACACGGCCACGCTGCTGCTGGTCGCCTCCTTCATGATCGTGCTGCTGGGTTTGGCCCACGGTGCGGGCGGCAACGCCGTGGCGCACGCGACCACGATCTCCGTGGTCGGAGGGATCGCGATCCTGCTGGTCTACTGCGTGTGGCTGCGCCAGTTCCTGCTGAGCGAGCGCCAGAACGAGACCCAGATCGAGCCGCCGGCCGCCGGGCCCCGCCCGAAGCCGCGTGCGCCGCTGTGGCTCAGCATCGGCCTGCTTGTGCTTGCCGGCGGGGCCTCCGCGTTCACCTCGGACTGGTTCGTCAACGCGCTGGAGCCGACGATCCACCAGCTGCATATCTCCCAGACCTTCGCCGGCCTGGTGATCGTCGCGATCGCCGGCAACGCGGTGGAGAACGTGGCCGCGATTGTCCAGGCCGCGCGCGGTCAGGCCGACCTGGCGATCTCCATAGTCAAATCCTCAGTCGCCCAGATCGCCGCGTTCCTGTATCCGGCGCTGGTGCTGGTCTCGCTGCTGTTGCGCTCCCAGCTGACCTTCTCCATGGCTCCGATCTTCATCGGCGCGCTGGTCGCGACCTCGATCCTGATCTGGCAGATCACCGGTGACGGCGAGGCGACCCCGTTTGAGGGCGCTGCGCTGATGGCGACGTTCGTCACGCTCGGAACCGTCGCGTTGTACGAAAGCTGACTGAAAGCCGCTGCTATCTTACGTTGACGTAAGAAACAATTGTGGCGGCGAACAGGAGGCCCTATGGCGTTGGCAAGGAAGCTCGGCGTACACGCTGAGCACGATCACTACAAGTGGTGGGCACTGTCGTGTACCAGCCTCGGCATGCTGCTGGCCACGATCAACTCCGGAACGTTGATCATCGCGCTGCCGGACCTGGAGCGGAGCCTTCACACAAGCCTGCTGATGCTGGTGTGGGTGATCCTCGTTTACATGATCGCCTCGACCGTGCTGGTCCTCTCAGCCGGACGCCTGTCCGATCAGTTCGGACGCAAACAGGCGTACATACTGGGATTTCTCGTGTTCGCCGCGGCCAGCCTCGGGGCCGGCTTCGCAGGCGGCGGCACCGAGCTGATCGTCTGGCGCGTGATCCAGGGGATCGGCGGATCGTTCCTGTTTGCCAACTCCGCCGCGATCGTGACCGACGCGTTCCCGAAGGAGGAGCTCGGCGTGGCGATGGGCACCAACACGATGGTCGCCGCCATCGGTCTGGTGATCGGGCCGGTGCTGGGCGGCCTGCTGGTCGACATCTCCTGGCACTGGGTGTTCTGGTTCAACGTGCCCTTCGGGCTGATCGGCTCGGCCTGGGCCTACTCGATCCTCCGCGAGATCACCGGCCGGTCCTCCGATACACGCTTTGACGTCCCCGGAACGCTGACGTTCCTGATCGGCCTGACCGGGCTCGTCTACGGGATCTCCCGCGGCGGGATCGAGGGCTGGGGCGGCGCCGCGATCGGCGCTTTGATCGTCGCGGCCGTGTTCCTGCCGGGCTTCGTGCTGATCGAGCGCAAACATCCCGCGCCGATGCTGGACCTGTCGATCTTCAAGAGCCGGCTGTTCAGCGCGGCCTCGGTTGCAGCGTTCCTCAACGGCCTGGCGCGGTTTGCGCTGATGTTCGTGTTCGTCTTCTACTTCCAGGGCGTCCAGGGCAACGACCCGGTGCTGGCCGGCGTGAAACTCGCGCCGCTGGCGATCGGGATGCTGATCGCCTCACCGCTGGCCGGCATCTACGCGGACCGCAAGGGCTCGCGCTCGCTGGCCGCCAGCGGCATGGTGCTGACCGCCATCGGGCTGGGCCTGATGGCGACGCTGCAGCGCGACACCACCTACTGGCTGCCGGCGCTGTACCAGATGATCGTCGGCATCGGCTCGGGCATCTTCAACAGCCCCAACACCGCGGCGATGATGGGCACCGTCGCACCGCACCGCCGCGGGATCG
>JAFMRN010000235.1 GCA_017354065.1 Solirubrobacterales bacterium | reverse complement strand
GCGTGGAAGCTGAGCAACAACAACAGCCCGACCGTCGCGAGCAGCCCCAGCGCGTACCCGGCCTCCAAGCGGTTGTGTTCGGAGCGGCGGGATACGCGTTCTCTGGAGCGCCGCGCGAAGCGCAGCACCGTCGCGATGATCAGGCCGGCGACGAACAAGAACACCCCCGCGGCGATGAGCTCGTAGACAGTTGACAGGTGCGCGTACTCGCGTGCGGTATCGACCAGCGCGGAGCTGTCGATAAGACCCACCGCGGGCTGGACGCTCATGCAGCGGCGCTACCCGTTCACGGTGCGGCTAAACCCGGCGGGCGCGGCGCGTAGGCGGGATCTGGACCGGGTAGCCACCCACCATGTGGTTAGGAATCGTATGGATCATCGTCGGGGTCATAGCCCTGATAGCCGGCCTGTTCGCCGGCGGAGCCTTCACCCTCATCCTGGTACCGATCGCGGTCCTCGCGGGCATCGCCGCACTGGTCACCCTCGCGATCCTGCGCATCAGCGGGAAGCGGGAGGCCACGCGCGCCGACGCCGGCGGGCCCGGCGACGTCGGCCGCCCCGAGGACAACTATGAGCAGGTACCTGAGACCGCGGATCAGTTGCTCAAGGCGCGCCGCGCCGCGCAAGGGCGTTAGATGGTTGATTCCACGGCCGGGCGAGTGATCACTGCTCGGACCGTGGGTGGTGTTGGATGCCGGGGTGGCCGGGGACCAAGCCGGTCAAGGACGCAAGCCGAAGCCAGGGCTGGTGGCCTTGGCGAGGCGAGGACGCAGATCCGGCGCAGTGTCATCCGGCCTCACCGGCACGTCTGGTCGTGGAATCAGCCATCTAATTCTTCGAGTGTTGGTCCGTGTCGCCCAGCGAAGCGCTGTCACGGGCGGGAAAGCCCGGCGGCGTGTCCCTGCTGGGGCTCCGCTCACCGCCCTCAGCGCCGAGCTCTGACTCCAGGTCAGCGCCCGGGTCGCGCGGGAAGCGGCGTTGCCCGGAGGGCATCCGGTCTGCCTGCTCGCGGGGGTGGAGGCCTGGATCCGGCTTGGCGCTGCGGGCATCACGCCCGGAAAACAGGGAGCGGATCCGTTCGGTCAGTGTCGGTTTCTCTGTCATGTGCGGGGGCTACCCGGGTATCCCCAGCTGAAATCCGGTCATACGGCGCGTGTTGCGCAGGCCTCGCGGTAGGCGACCGCGTAGCTGCCCGCCATCCGTCCTGCCGAATACTGCTGTGCGTGGCGTTGGGCACCCAAGCCCAACGCCGCGGCCCGGGCGGGGTCATCCAGCAGCGGATCCAGTACCCGTGCCAGCGCATGGGGGTCGTGAAGATCGACAAACGCCGCGGACCCGGCCCACAGCTCGCGCTGGGAGGGGATGTCGGCCAGCACCAGCGCACAGCCTGCCTGGGCCGCCTCAAGGACCGTCAGGCCGGAGGGCTCATACACGGCGGGGTCTACGAACACGGCGGCCTGCTGGAACAGCCAGGCGAGGTCCTGGGGGCTCAGCAGCCCGAGTAAATGAGCCTGGCCCGGCTGGGCCAGGTTGTGAGTGGTTCGTTCGGTTCCGGGTTCCAGCTCACCGGCGATCAAGACCGGATGGTGCATCAGGGGCGCCGCCTCTCTGAGCAGCGTCAGGTTCTTGGCGCGATCATCCAGACCGCCCGCGCCGACCGCGAACGCGCGCTTGCGGTGCGGCTCGCTGCGCGGGGCGATCCCACCGTGCTGGATCACGCGGATCTCCGGGCTGGCATCCGGATATTCCTGCCGGACAGCTTGGCTCACGGTGGCTGTCGGTGTGACTACCAGTGCGGCCTGGCGGAGACTCTCTGCGGCCAGGCGGCTGTAGCGACTGAACGTCTCGGGCGGTCCTTCCCCGTGGACGGCGCGCCAGCGGGAACGCTCGCATGAGCGGACGTCAACAAGCACCGGCGAGCGCGAGCTGAGCGTCCCACCGAGCAGTGAGTTGGCATGGATCAGGTCCGGTGTGTGCAGAGCCTCAAGCTCCGCGACTGTGCGAGCAGCGGTCTCCAAGCCAGCCCCCGAATCGAGTGATACTCCCGTCTCATGGAAGTCGATTGGCGCGGCACCCCGCAGACGCTGGCGCTGGTCCGGGTCCAGTGGCGGGCCGAAGCTGAGCGCCTCCACGTCCACCTGCTCGGCGTGCAGGGCTGTGATCAGGCTCACGGCGTGGTTGAACACGTCGTCCTTGCTCTCAAGCGTCATTAGCACCCGCATCAGGCCGTCCCCCCTGGGCTCGCGTAGTTCATGCCCACCAGCTACCGCAGCCCTCGGATCGCCAAACCGGCATCTACCACGTTTAGGGGCACGGGGCAAGGGGTAACCTTGTTGGTGTGACTACTACAAGGCCCGTAGATCAGATCGGGTCTGTCACAGCCGGCGAGCAGTCCTCAGAGGATTTGTTCCACCGCTGGCAGACCCAAGGCGATGAACGCGCGAGGGACTGCCTGGTCCGGCAGTACTTGCCGCTCGCTCGCAAGCTGGCAATGCGCTACCAGGGCGCACACGAACCCCATGATGACCTGATCCAGGTTGCGAGCTTGGGGTTGCTGGGCGCGATTGATCGTTTTGACGCCAGCCGCGGGGTGAGCTTTTCTTCGTTTGCGGTTCCCACGATCCTCGGTGAGTTGAAGCGCTATTTCCGTGATGCCGGCTGGTCGCTGCACGTGCCGCGTGGCGCCCAAGAGCGTGCGGTGCGTGTGGAGCAGGCGGCCAGGGATCTGGCGGTCGAGCAGGGCCGTTCCCCGACGGTGAATGAGATCGCGGAGTACCTGGAGATGTCGATGGAACAGGTACTGGAGGCGATGGAGGCCGTCGAGGCCCACCATGCAACATCGCTTGAGACACCGTGTGAGGAGAACGACGAGGAGTCAGGCACGCT
Organism: Solirubrobacterales bacterium; assembly: GCA_017354065.1. Classification (GTDB taxonomy): domain Bacteria; phylum Actinomycetota; class Thermoleophilia; order Solirubrobacterales; family Solirubrobacteraceae; genus Palsa-465. The sequence continues at coordinate 1,299 of JAFMRN010000235.1, read as the reverse complement.
CGGGGACAGCGTCGGTATGCGTGATGACGGCTTCGCCCGGGCCGAGGATGCGGCGACGATTCAGTCGATCGCTCAGAACATCCCCGAACGCGACCGCCGAGTGCTTGCGTTGCGTTTCGTCTCCGACTGCACCCAGGACGAAATTGCTGAGGACGTGGGGATATCTCAGATGCAGGTCTCGCGGATTCTGCGTCACACGATCGACCGTATGTCGAAGCTCGCGGGCGTCGGCGCAGCAGCCTGACCCGGGTCACATCCAAACCGTCCCCTTCCAGGGCCTGGTAGCCTCGCTAGGGCTTTGGACACTCAGTTTCGCTTCAATGTCGAAAGCAGGACGGTCGAGGGGGTCCGCGTGCTGAAGCTACGGGGCGAGCTCGACATAGCCACGTCCGTGGTGCTTGAAGAGGAGCTCGGGAAGCTGACGGGCACCGAAGACATCATCGTCGATCTCAGCGAGCTGGGGTTCATCGATTCCAGCGGGATCGGGCTGCTCGTAAGGGCCAACGAACGTGCGGTGGCCCAAAAGCGACGCTTCGCGCTTGTCAACGGTCAGGGACAGGTGCGCCGGTTGTTGGAGCTGACCGGAATCAGTGAGCGCCTCACTGTCTCTGACAGCTTCGCTTCACTCCTGGCCGAGCGCTGAGATTGGCGTTCGGGTCAACACCGCTCGGTGATCGCCTGTCCGACGGTGATGCCGGTGTGCTGGCTCAGATGTTCGCGCCGCTCGCGGAGGCGGTGATAGTCCGCGACCTGGATGCCAAGCTCGTGTTCGCCAACCAGGCCGCGCTGAGCCTGCTCGGCGCTGAGCAGTTCTCCGAGCTACAGCAACGCGCTGACGAGCTGATCATGGCGGACCTGATCATCGATGATGAGCAGGGTCAGCGGCTCAGTGCGGCGGAGCTGCTCACCCAGCCGGCTACGAATGGGGAGACCGTCAGGCCGATCCTGATCAGGATCGTGCACCGCGATACGGGGAAGACGACCTGGAACCTCCTGAAGGTCACCGCGCTGCGCGACGCGGCGGGCGAGATGGCCGGCACCATCACCGTGCTCGAGGACCGCACGGCGCTCAAGGTCGGAGAGATCCGCACGCAGGTGCTGGCGGAGTCCGGGCGGATCCTGGCCTCATCACTGGACTTTGAACAGACGCTGCGCAACGTCGCAGACATCGCCGTCCCGTCCCTGGCTGACTACTGCGGTGTCGACATTCTCGACGATTCGGGCCGCCTGGCGCGCGTCGCGGCGCGTCTGGACGGCCCCGGGACGGAGCAGCTACAAGCACGGCTGCGTGACCTGGAA
>JAFMRN010000234.1 GCA_017354065.1 Solirubrobacterales bacterium | reverse complement strand
GCGGGGTCGGGATCGAACTCGCCGGAGAGCACCGGTGCCCCGGTGATCCCCTCAAACGTCGCGGCTCCGACGAAGCGCTGGCTCGCCGGGGTTTGGATCACGCGGACGCTGTGTCCGGCTTTGATCGCCAGGCGGGCGGTCTCGACCGCCTTATAGGCGGCTATGCCGCCGCTGACCCCGAGCAGCAGTCGCATCGCCCGGGTGAAGGCCGCCTAGCGGTACTGGTACTGCAGCTTGCCCTGAGCGACCTCTTCCATCGCGATCGTCAGGTAGTTCTTGGACCGGGTCTCCACCATCGGCGGCGGAAACTCGTCAAAGGTCCCCTCACCGAGGCTGTGGTAGTAGGAGTTGATCTGCCGCGCGCGCTTCGCCGCCACGATCACGCTCGCGTAGTCGGAGTCCACGTTCTTCAGCAGCTTGTCGATGCGGGGAGAGATCAAGGGAAGTCCTAAGGTCGTTTCCAGCAAAACAGCTTAGCTGAGCGCTGCCTCAACGATCCCCGCGAGTTCCTCAACCGCGTCATCGAGCCGGTCGTTCACCACCACGTGGGCGAACTCCGGCTGGGCGGCGAGTTCCTGCTCGGCGCTGGCCAGGCGCGCGGACACCTCCTCGCTGGAATCGGTGCCGCGTCCCACCAGCCGGGTGCGCAGGGCATCGGGTGAGGGCGGCGCGATGAACACGGCGACCGCGTCCGGCAGCTTCTCGCGGACCTGGCGGGCGCCCTGGAGCTCGATCTCGAGCATCACCGGCACCCCCTCCGCGGTCCGGCGCTCGAGCTCGGACTTCAAGGTCCCGTACCGGTTGCCGGCGTACTCGGCGTGCTCTACGAAGTCATCCAGCGCCACGCGCTGGGCGAACTGCTCGCGGGTCAGGAAGTGGTAGTGCACGCCGTCGCGTTCACCGGGGCGCGGCGCGCGCGTGGTCGCCGACACCGACAGCTCCAGCTGGGGCAGCCGGTCCAACAGCATCCGGATCAGGGTGCCCTTCCCCACGCCGGAGGGGCCTGTGATCACAAAGACCTTTGCCATGTGAGGCCCCAGCCGGCGTCGAGAACGGACTAACGACGACGCATCAGCTCGACGAGCTCGGTGCGCTGGCGCTGGGAGAGCCCGCCGATCGTCTTGCTGGGAGAGATCCGACACGTGGAGAGGATCTTGTTGACCTTCACGCGCCCATACTTGGGGACGGCGAGCAACAGATCGAAGACCTTGGCGGTCTCGAGGTATTCGGGCGGGTCCAGGAGCAGCTCATGAATCGGCTGGCGTCCCGCCTTTAGATCACGCTTGAGCTGGGCCCGTGCGCTGCGGATGTCATTCGCGCGCTGGAGCGCGTCCATCCGCTGCGTGAGCGATCGCTCCGGCGCTGCGATGGCTTTCGTAGAGGGCTGATCACTGACCGGCGGCATGGGCGGCGACTATACATCGTGAAAGCGCCGCGCTGGGCGGGCAAAGGCCAATTTCACCTCGACCTCAACCTGAGCTTCAGCAATGTGGAGCCAGATCCCGACAATACGCCCGGTTTGCAGGCAGTTTCACGCCAAGACCCACCTTCACCCCTGTGACAAGTGGGTTCCATAACCCCAAACTTTCCGCAGTAAGCGGTGTTGTTCGTGTAAGGCTACCTACCGGTGTGATGCGCGTGTTTGGGCACTGTAAATTTCCTGCAGGCTGACCACGTCGGGCTCGGCCTGGGCGGCCGCCGCGATCGCCCGCACCGCGGCCACCGCCCCCGACATCGTCGTTATGCAGGGAATTCGCCGGGCAACCGCGGCGCTGCGAATCTCGTACCCGTCACTGCGCGCGCCGGTACCGCGTGGGGTGTTGATCACCAGTGACACGTCACCGCGCTCGATCGCGTCCACCACGTGCGGGGACCCCTCCCCCAGCTTGTTGATCGGCCGCGCCGGAATACCCATCCGGTTCAGCGCCTGGGCGGTGCCGCGCGTCGCGATCAGCTCGAAGCCGAGGTCATGGAGGTGGGTGGCGATACCGGTGGCCGCGGGCTTGTCCGAGTCGGCGACCGTGATGAACACGGTGCCACGCTCGGGCAGCCCCGCCCCGGCCGCCGCCTGGGCCTTGGCGAACGCCGTCGGGAAGTCCCGGGCGATGCCCATCACCTCGCCGGTGGAGCGCATCTCGGGTCCGAGCAGCACGTCGGTGCCGGCGAAGCGGTCAAAGGGCAGCACCGCTTCCTTCACGCACACGTGCCCGTTCGTCGTCTTCGCGGGCAGCCCCAAGTCGGCGAGCTTCTCCCCCAGCATTACGCGGCAGGCGAGCTTCGCGACCGGCAGGCCGATCGACTTCGACACGAACGGCACGGTGCGGGAGGCGCGCGGGTTCGCTTCGATCACGTGCAGGCCCTCGGCGCCGTGGATCGCGAACTGCACGTTCAGCAGTCCGACGACACCGAGCTCGCGCGCCAGGCCGCGGGTCTGCTCCTCGATCTCCGCGAGCATGTCGGCGCCGAGCGCGTGCGGGGGCAGCACGCAGGCCGAGTCGCCGGAGTGGATCCCCGCCTCCTCGACGTGTTGCATCACGCCGGCGATCCAGACGTCCTCGCCGTCGCACAGGGCGTCGACGTCGACCTCGATCGAGTCCTCGAGGAACCTGTCCAAAAAGATCGTGGCACCGACGCCGGTACCGACACGCCGCAGGTAGTCGCCGAGCCCGTCAACGTCGTAGACGATTTCCATCGCGCGGCCGCCCAGCACATAGGAGGGCCGCACCAGCAGCGGGAAGCCGACCGACGGTGCCTTCTCCAGCGCTTCGGCCGGCGAGTGCGCGGTGGCATAGGCCGGCGCCTTGTAGCCGAGCTTGTCGAGCAGCGGGCCGAACCGCGAGCGTTCCTCCGCGCGGTCGATCGCGTCCGTGGAGGTTCCAAGGATCGGGATGCCGGCCTCCAGCAGGCCGGCGGCCAGCTTCAGCGGCGTCTGGCCGCCGAACTGCACGATCACGCCCTCGGGCTGCTCCAGCTCGCAGACCGCGATCACGTCCTCCAGGGTCAGCGGCTCGAAGTACAGCCGGTCGGAGGTGTCGTAGTCGGTCGAGACCGTCTCCGGGTTGCAGTTGATCATCACCGCGTCCCGGCCCGACTCGCGAACGGTCTGGGCGGCGTGCACGCAGCAGTAGTCGAATTCGATGCCCTGCCCGATCCGGTTCGGGCCGCTGCCGAGGATCACGACAGACGGCCGCGTTCCGCGTTCCACCTCGTGGGCGGCGCGGCGCTCCCAGCCGGAGTAGTAGTAGGGCGTGCGAGCGGCGAACTCGGCCGCGCACGTGTCGACGGACTTGTAGGAGCGCTCACCGCCGAAGGCCGCCTCCGGATCGGCCACCAGCTCAGCCAGCTCCCGCAGGAACCAGCGGTCGATCGAGGTGTGCGCGTGCAGCGCCTCCAGCGTCGCCCCGCGGCGCAGCGCCTCCAGCACGTGGTCGAAGCGCTCCGCCCCCGCGACGCCGCAGCGCTCCAGCAGCGCGTCCATGTCCTTCGGGAACTCGGCGCGGGAGTCCAGCTCGCGGGAGCGCAACGCCTTGGCGAAGGCCTGCTTGAAGGTCCGGCCGATCGCCATCGCCTCACCGACGGACTTCATGTGCGTGCTCAGCTCGTCGTTCGCGCCCGGGAACTTCTCAAACGCGAACCGCGGCCACTTCACGACGCAGTAGTCGAGCGCCGGCTCAAACGCGGCGGGCGTGGCCTTGGTGATGTCGTTGGTGATCTCGCCCAGCGTGTACCCGACGGCCAGCCTCGCGGCGATCTTCGCGATCGGGAACCCGGTCGCCTTGGAGGCCAGCGCCGAAGAGCGCGAGACGCGCGGGTTCATCTCGATCACGACGATCTCCTCGGTCGCCGCGTTGACCGCGAACTGCACGTTGGAGCCGCCGGTCTCCACGCCGATCGCCCGGATCACCTGGATCGCCTGGTCGCGCAGGCGCTGGTAGAGATGGTCGGGGAGAGACTGCTGGGGAGCCACGCAGACCGAGTCACCGGTGTGCACGCCCATCGGATCGAGGTTCTCGATCGAGGCGACGATCACGACGTTGTCGGTCTTGTCGCGCATCACCTCGAGCTCGAACTCGCCCCAGCCGAGCACCGACTCGTCAATCAGAATCTGGCTGATCGGCGAGGCATCCAGCCCGGCGCGGGCGACCCGCTCCAGCTCCGCCTCCGTGCGGATCACGCCGCCGCCGGCGCC
>JAFMRN010000233.1 GCA_017354065.1 Solirubrobacterales bacterium | reverse complement strand
TTATGAGGTCAAGCCCCTGGAGGACACCCTCGAGGAGGCCGACATCTTCATCACGACCACGGGTAACAAGGACGTGATCATGGCCTCGCACATGGCGAAGATGAAGCACCAGGCGATCGTCGGCAACATCGGCCACTTCGACAACGAGATCGACATCGCCGGTCTGACCGCGACCGCGGGCATCAAGAAGGTCAACATCAAGCCCCAGGTCGACAAGTGGATCTACCCGGACGGCAAGGCGATCATCGTCCTGTCTGAGGGCCGCCTGCTGAACCTCGGCAACGCCACCGGCCACCCGAGCTTCGTGATGTCCAACTCCTTCACGAACCAGACGATCGCCCAGATCGAGCTGTGGGCCAACAACGAGGACGGCAAGTACGGCAAGGACGTCTACGTGATCCCCAAGCACCTGGACGAGAAGGTCGCGCGCCTGCACCTCGATGCGCTCGGCGTGAAGCTGACCAAGCTGACCGACACCCAGGCCGCGTACCTGGGCGTCCCGGTGGACGGTCCCTACAAGCCTGACCACTACAGGTACTAAATCCTGAATCCGCGCCTTGGCAACGAGTTGGCTGACGGCGTGGGTCTGATCGCTTGGGCGGGCAGTCAAATGCCCGTTCTGGCGTCAGTGGCCGCCCGCCTGTCAGACGAGCGGCCACTGGCTGGCACGCGTGTGGGCGCGTGTCTGCACCTGACCGCGGAGACCGCAGTGCTAGTAGCGGCACTGCGGTCTGCCGGTGCAGAAGTGAGCATCTGCTCAGCCAACCCGCTGTCAGCCCAGGATGACGTCGCCGCGGCGCTCCTGGCTGACGGCGTCGGCGTGCACGGACGCCGCGGGGACTCCTTCGACCAGTATGAGGCGGGGATCGCGACCGTCGCCGCCGAATCCCCGGACGTGGTCTTAGACGACGGGGCCGAGCTGACCCTCGCCGCCAAGCCGCGGCTCGGCGGGACCGAGGAGACGACCACCGGGTTGCTGCGGCTGCGCCGCATGGCCCCGGAGTTCCCGGTCCTGGCCGCGAACGAGGCCCGCACTGAGCGGGCGCTGAACGACCGTCACGGCACCGGCCAGTCCGCGCTTGACGGCGTGGTGCGCGCCTCCAACGTTTTGCTTGCCGGCCAGACCGTCGTGGTCCTCGGCTATGGCTGGACCGGCATGGGGGTCGCGGAGCGGGCGCGTGGCGCCGGCGCCGCCGTGATCGTCTGTGAGATCGAGCCGCTGGCCGCGCTGGAGGCGCGGATGGCCGGGTATGAGGTGATGCCCTCCCTGGCGGCCGCTGAGCGCGGCGACATCTTCATCACCGTCACCGGCTCCCGCGCGGTGATCAACGGTGAGCACTTCGCGCGGATGAAGTCCGGGGCGCTGCTGGCCAACGCCGGCCACTTCGACGTTGAGATCGACCTGGGGGAGCTGGCCGCGGCGGCCGTCGAGCCGCCCGTCACGGTGCGTCCGCTGGTCGACCAGTACCGCATGGCTGACGGGCGCGTGCTGAACCTGCTGGCCCGCGGCCGCGTGGTCAACCTCGCCGCGGCCGAGGGCCATCCGGCCGCCGTGATGGACGTCAGCTTCGCGCTCCAGGCGCTCAGCCTGGAGGCCCTGGTCTCCAGCCCGGAGCGGTTCGCGCCCGGGGTCCAGCCGGTGCCCCCGGAGATCGACACTGAGGTGGGGCGCCTGAAGCTGGCCGCGCTGGGGGTCGAGCTGGACAGGCCCACGGCCGAGCAGGAGCGCTACCGCCGCGCCTGGGGCTGAGCGAACTTTGTGCGTTGGGTTCCGCACGCCGGATCCGCACGCACATCGTTCCGCGGCACCCGAATTGCGCGGCGCGCCGGCCCGAAACACTAGGATCGCCCGTTATGGCCATTTTGCGGGGAGGTATCGACCTCGGCGGCACCAAGATCGAGGCGATCGTGGTGGATGCCAAAAACAACGTGCGCGGCTCCGCCCGGCACCCGACGCCCACCGAGGGTGGGCCAAGCGACGTGGCGGCGTCAATGATCGCCGCGCTGTCTGAGGCCGCGGCGCAGGCGGGCACGGACACCAAGGCGCTGGTCGGGGTCGGGGTCGGCTCGCCGGGCTCGGTGGACACCGCCAGCGGGCGGGTTGCCAGCGCGCGCAACCTTCCCGGCTGGGAGGGCTCATTCGCGCTCGGCAACACCTTGACCAAGCAGCTCGGCGCGCCGACGTTCATCGCCAACGACGTGCAGGCCGGGACGCGCGGTGAGTTCGTGCTTGGCGCCGGCAAGCCCTACAAGTCGGTGCTCGGCCTGTTTTGGGGGACCGGCGTAGGCGGCGGGATCGTGCTCGGTGGCGAGCCCTACCGCGGCCGTGGCGGTGCGGGGGAGATCGGCCACCTGGTCTACAAGCCCGGCGGCCGCCGCTGCGGCTGTGGCAACCGCGGCTGTGTCGAGGCCTACGCCGGCCGCGCCTCACTGGAGACCAAGGCGCGCAAGGAGATCAAGAAGGGGGCAAAGTCAGATCTGGTGAAGATCGCCAAGAAGAAGCAGCACGAGCACTTCACCAGCGCCGTCTGGGCCGACGCCGTGAAGAAGGGCGACAAGCTTGCGACCCAGCTGATCGACGGTGGCGTGGAGGCGATCGGCGTCGGCCTGGCCTCGGCGCTGAACCTGCTCGACATTGAGGCGGTGATCATCGGCGGCGGCCTGGGCGTGCGCTTCGGCCAGGAGTACGTCGAGCGGATCGTCGCGGCCGCCGAGCCGCACCTGTTCCCGGGACACGCGGCGCCGACCGTGAAGCTGGCGAGCCTCGGCGATCTCGGTGGCGCGCTGGGTGCGGCGCTGCTGGTGCCGGCCAAGCCAGCCGCCAAGAAGCCGGCTAGGAAGCCAGCCGCGCGACCTTCAGCCGCCTGACACGTTGTAATACCCGGAATGCGCAGGATCGTGATCATCGCCGCTGCCCTGATGACGCTGGTGGGGGCATCCACCGCGAGCGCTCAGAGCGCGAATACCTATAGCGGCACCTACAGCCAGTCTGAGGCCAACCCGGGCAGCTCCAGCCAGCATGTGGGGCTCAGCTTCGGCTCCACGCTGACCGCTGCCTCGACGATCCAGGGCAGCGGCACCCAGCCGATCACCGACCTGAAGCTGACGCTGACCAAGGTCAACTTCCCCTACTACACGCACTTCCCGGTCTGCTCGGCCAACACGATCAAGGCCAACGGCACCGACGCGGTCTGCCCGGCCGGGTCACAGATCGGCTCGGCGGCGCTGAACGGCAACGTCGAGCAGTGGGTCGATTCGGCCTACGCCCGCCAGTGCAACCCCAACCTCGACATCTTCAACGGCGGCGTGCGCAAGGTCGTCTACTACATGACCCTGCCGCCCCGGCACACCTGCGACGGGATGCGCAGCGGCTCGGTTCCGCCCTGGACCGGCTCAGTCCACCAGAGCGGCTCCAACACGATCATCGACATCCCGTTCCCGGCGGCGCTGTCGACCAGCGTCGGCGGTGGCCTGACCTATTCGCTGGGCCAGCTCAACACCAGCTTCTCCCAGGACATCATCAAGGCCCACATCAGCCAGACCGTGCTGAAGCCCGTGAAGGTCAAGAAGAAGGTCAAGGTCAAGGACAAGAAGACCCACAAGACCAAGACGGAGACCAAGACCGTGACCGAGCACAAGCGCGTCAAGGAGACCGTGTTCGTGCCGGTGCCGTTCTTCCAGACCGTCGGCTGCGCCGCGAACAAGACGCGTCCCTGGACCCAGACCGTGACGGACCAGACCGGGGGCGCGCCGGCGGTCACCACGTTCGGCGGCGCGGCGCCCTGCTGACCCTCGGGGTGACGCCAAGTCATCCTTGAGTAGGAGGCGCTCTGAGGCCTAAATCAGACCTCAGATTGAACCTTGGGAAAGACCCACCCGAACGGGCGGCATAGCGCTGGTAGCCGACCGATGGCTGGGCTAGCGTCTGGGGTAGATGCATTCAGCCTTACTCTTTCCAGGGCAGGGAAGCCAGACCCCAGATATGCGCGACGCGGTCGCCCAACAAGCTCCCGAGCTGCTCGAGCAGGTCATTGACCTGGTCGGTGACGACCCGTTCGCACGCGTGGAGGAGGGCACCGCATACGCCCAGCCCGCGATCTTCTGCGCGAGCCTGGCCGGTTGGCTCGCGCTCGACCCCGAACAGCGTGAGGCCACGGAGTATTTCGGCGGCCACTCACTCGGTGAGCTCGGCGCGCTGGTGGCCGCCGGC
>JAFMRN010000232.1 GCA_017354065.1 Solirubrobacterales bacterium | reverse complement strand
AAGACCGTCGGCAGGGTCCGCACCGGGATCCCGCGCCGGCGGGCGGCGGTGACGACGTTGCCGCGCACGCTGCCGGGTGCTGAGGGGATCGCCATGATCACCTCATCAGGCTCGGTGTCATCCAGGATCCGGCCCAGGTCGTTCGGCTCCGTGCGGCCCAGGACCCTGAGGCCGTGCTCATCCTTCATCCGCTTCTTGCGCGGATCGTCGTCGACAAAGCCGATCGGCCGCAGGCCCAGGCCCGGGTTGCGTACCAGCTCGCGCACGACCAGGCGTCCGCCCTCACCGGCGCCGACGATCAGCACGTCCTTGGCGCCCTTGATGTAACGGATCCCGCCGATCCGCCCCTCACGAACGACGTGCACGCTGAAGCGCAGCGCCACCAGCAACACGATCGTCAACAACAGGAACAGCGCGATCACGCTGACCGGCAGGCCGACCGGGAAGGCGTTGCCGCCGTACACCGAGCGCCAGACCACCGGGTGCACCAGTGAGTTGAACCCGACAGCCAGCACGGTCCCGACGATCGCGGACTTGACCACGGCCTCGTAGTCGCGCTGGGTGATGTAGCTCCAGACACGCTCATAGGCGCCGAAGCTGGCCAGCACGATCAGCATCAGCGCGACGACCCAGCCGACGGTGCCGCGCAGCAGGTGGCCGTAACGGGCATAGCCGCCGTGGAGGTCGCCGTCGAAACGAAGCTCGAAAGCGAGCAGGTATGCCAGGGCGACCAGCGCCCCATCCACGACGACTTGTAGGAGCGAGTGGCGGTGAAGGGGTAGGCCGCGCGTGCGGATCCGCCAGCGCATGCGGGCAAATTTTAGTCCCGGGCCGCGTTTGCGGGGGTTAAATAAAGCGTTAGGACCCTGCACGCCCGCCATCCACAGGGCTCAGCAGCAGCTCGACCAGCAGGTTCGGATCGCGCCGCACCCGCGCCGGACGCTGGGGCGGCTGCTTGACGAGCTCGATCTCAGCCGGATCGGACAGCCGCTTGAGCCTGCCGTCGGCGATCAGCCCCGCGTCGACGGCACCCAGCCGGCCCTCAAACACCGTGTACACAGGCGTACCGAGCGCCACCGCCTCACGGTTCATCGTGCCGCCGGCCGAGACGACCAGGTCGGCGTGGGCTATCAGCGACGGCGCGTCGATCGCGCGCTCGGGCAGGATGTAACCGCCGGCCTGGCGCAACTCCTCACGCTGGCTTTGCGTCCGGGGCAGCACCACGGTCTGGCTCCCCTGCAGCTTCTGAAGCACCGCCCCGAAGCTGTCGTTCTCGAAGCGGTGATACAGCGACACGCTGGGCGCCGTGCGGACCACCGCGATCGGCTGTGTCGGGTCCAGGCCGAGCTCGTCCAGCACCGCCGGGTCGGGTTCCAGGTCGTGGAGGTAGTACTCCTCCTTCAGGCCCTGGTAGGCGTGGATCTTCCCGCGCGCGCCGTAGCGGTAGAGCCGCGCCGGCGGGATCGCGGCCGGCACCACAACCGCCTGGGCGAGGCGGCAGTTGACGTTGTGCTGCACGGTCGCCCACTCATAGTCGAAGGTCGTGGTGGCGGGGATTCCCAGCAGCTTCGCGGCCACGGTTATGTCGTTGGAGCCGTGGCCAAGGGCCAGGTCAAATCGCTTTCCCCTGGCGAAGCGCACGAGCTCCCGGGAGCGGTCGGCCAGGCCCGCGGCCTTGGCGCTGAGTGAGCCGCCGCGGTGGGTGCCGATCGCGGTGTGCTCGATCCCGAGCCGCTCACACAGGCCGAGCGTCTGGGCGAAATCACGGGCGGTCACCTCCACCTGATGGCCGGCTGTGACCAGGCGCCGGATCACGGGCGCGAGCACCAGCACGTGCGGAGAGTTGGTGAAGTCCACCCAAATCCGCATCTAGCTCCCGGCGGGGTTGCTGGCTTTGGGCTCAGCAACCCCGAGAGACGCCTCCGCCAGCACGTCCACAACCTGTTGGGCCTGGGCGGTCGACAGCACCGGGCTGATCGGCAGGGCGATGATCGTCCGCGCGAGCTCATCGGTGATCGGCAGCTCGAGCCCGGGCGGAACGTAGGGGGCCATGGCCGGCTGGCGGTGCAGCGGGGTGCGGTAGTAGGCGCGCGCCTGGATGCCGGCATCGTTCAGCTGCTGGATCACGGCGTCCGCCTGCGGGTGGGTGACCACGTACAGGTGCCAGGCCGGGAGCGTTCCCTCCCGCTCCGGCGCGATCCCCACGTACCTGCCGATGCCCCGGTCCCGGTAGGAGGCGGCCGCCCGCCGGCGCCCCTCAGCCCAGCCGTCGAGCTGGCGCAACAGGATCCGCAGGACCGCCGCCTGGATCTCATCCAGGCGGCTGTTGTAGCCGACCAGCTCAAAGCTCTGCTTGTCCCGGGAGCCGTGGAACCTGAGCGCCTTGACGGTCGCGGCCAGCTCCGGGTCATCGGTCAGCACGGCGCCGCCGTCACCAAACGCGCCGAGGTTCTTGGAGGGGTAGAAGGAGAACGTGGCGATGTCAGCCAGCGCACCGGCCTTGACGCCGTCCAGGCTCGCGCCGATCGCCTGGGCGGCGTCCTCGATCACCGGCAGACTGAACTCGCGTTTGATCGCCGGGCTCGGCGCCGGCAGCCCGAACAGGTCGACTGTGATGATCGCCTTGGCCTGGGGCTCACGCTTGAGCGCCGCGGCGACCGTGTCGACGCTGAGGTTCCGGGTGCTTGGGTCGACGTCCGCGAACACCGGGCGCGCGCCGATCGCCGCCACCGCCTCAGCGGTGGCGTAGAAGGTCAGCGCCGGGACGATCACCGGGTCGCCGGCTTCGATGCCCAACGCGCGCAGCGCGATCGCGAGTGCGTCGGTTCCGTTGCCGACGCCGAGCGCGTGGCCGACGCCGACGTACTCAGCCAGCTCGGTCTCAAACGCGGAGACCTCCGGGCCGAGGATGAAACGCCCGCCGTTGATCACCTCCGTCACCTTCGCCGTCAGCTCCTCGCGCAGGGGAGCGAGCGGGGTGTCGGTGTCGAACAGGGGTACGCCCACGCGCGAAACCGTAGCGCCGCGGGGCGATGGCACCACGGCGCCTTATCCCGCACTGCGGCGCCATTCAGGTTTTTGTTAGGCCACTTGAGTCATACTTGCGCGCTGATGCTGCTACTGCACGACGCCTCGATCACGGACTCTCTCGCGACTCTCGCCACCAAGCTGATCAACGACCTGGGCCTGGGCGGGATCTTCGGCCTGGACGCCTGGTCGGGCGTGCTGTTCTTCCCCGGCACCGAGGTCACCCACCTGTTCGGTGGCTTCAGCGTGTCCGATCACCATCTGACGCTGCTGGGGGTGATCCTGGCCGGCGTGCTCGGCGACCTGTTCGGCGCGACACTGGCCTACGCGCTCGGATATTTCGGGCTCTACAAGCTGCTGGAGCGCCTCCCCGGCCCGTTCAACGTCAGCTCGCACGGTCTCGACAAGGTCAACGCCTGGTTTGACCGCTGGGGCCTTCCGACCTTCTTCTTCGCGCGCCTGCTGCCCGCTGCACGGGCGGCGCCGCCCTACATGGGCGGCATAGCCAAGGTCCCCTATTGGAAGTTCATGGGTCCGACGGCCGCTGCGAGCGTGATCTGGATCGGCGGTCTGACGCTGATCGGCAAGGCCGTGGGTGCCAGCTGGCCCAAGTGGAAGCACAACCTGGAGTACGTCGACTACGCGGTCGCGGTGATCATCGTCGTGCTGGTCGTGTGGTTCCTCTACGCCCGGATCTGGAAGCCCCGCGCCGCCGCCCGCGCGCAGGCCAGTGTCGACTGAGCGGCCGGGTGGCCCCCGCTTGGGTGAGGCCCTCTGTCTGGGACTGTTGCACGGGCCCACGGAGCTGGCGCCCGTGTCCTCCTCCGGGCATCTGACGGTCGTCCCGTTCCTGGCCGGCTGGGAGTACTCCCGCCTGGACCCGGACCTGCGCAAATCCTTTGAGGTCGCCCTCCACGCGGGCACGGCCGCGGCGCTGTTGCTCGGCCTGCGTGCTGAGGTCGCTGACGCGCTGGGGCAGGCCTCACCGCGCACGCTGGGGTTGCTGGCACTGTCATTCCTGCCCCCGGCCGCTGTCGGGTACCTCGGCGAGACAGAGATCGAGGCGAAGCTGGGCTCGGCCGGCTCGGTCGCACTGGGGCTGATCGTCGGCGGGCTGGCGCTGGCGTGGGCCGACAGCGTCTCCGCCCAAGCGCGTGGCTTTGAGGACGCCACCGCCGCCGACGCCCTGTGGCTCGGCC
>JAFMRN010000231.1 GCA_017354065.1 Solirubrobacterales bacterium | reverse complement strand
GCGGAGAACATGCCCAGTGATTCGACGCTTAGACGGCGGAGACCTGCTCCTCTTCCTCCACACGGAAGGAAGAGCCACAGCCGCAAGCGGCGACCACATTCGGGTTATCGACCTTGAAGCCGGCGCCCTGGAGCCCGTCCACAAAATCGATGACCGAGCCCTTCACGTAGGGCAGGCTGGGCGAGTCGACCAGCAGCCGGATGCCCCGGTCCTCGAACACGGTGTCGCCATCACGCTGCTCGTCAAAGGCCAGCGCGTACTGGAAACCGGAACAGCCGCCACCGCGAACCCCGACTCTGAGCCCGGCAGTCTCCGCGACTTCTTCTTGGGCGGCGAGGAACTCAGAAACCTTCTCAGCGCCCTTGTCGGTCAAGGTGATCATGCCCTATGAGTGTAAAGCATCGCCAAGCCAACACTTCATTCTCTGAAGCAGGTCGCTACGCTGTAGTCGTGGCAGTTACGCCCGAGGAGTTGAAGCAGCGGATTGAGGCCGGTATCCCCGGCTCAGCCGCACAGGTGAGCGGCGACGGTCAGCACTTCCGGGCCGAAGTGACATCCCCAGCCTTCGCCGGGCTCAGCCGGATCGCCCAGCACAAACTGGTGTATGAGGTGTTCGGCGCGGAGATCGGCGACAGGATCCACGCCCTTTCAATCAAGACGGAGGCTCCATGACCGAGAGCAACGAGCTGCGCGACGCGATCAAATCCGCGATCAGTGAAAACCCCGTGATCCTGTTCATGAAGGGCAGTCCGGACGCGCCGGCGTGTGGTTTCTCAGCGCGCGCGGCCGGCATCCTCCAGGAGCTCGACGCTTCCTTTGCCGCGGTTGACATCCTGCCCGATCCGAGCATCCGCCAGGAGCTGTCCGCGGTCTCCGGCTGGCCGACCATCCCCCAGCTGTTTGTCGACGGTGAGCTGGTGGGCGGCTCGGACATCATGCTGGAGATGCACGAGTCCGGCGAGCTGGCCAAGCTGCTCGGCCTCGAGCAGAGCGCGCCGGCAACGACAAGCGCGCCGGCCGCTGCTGAGCCCGCGCCGCTGGGCATCGAGAACCGCCTGAATTAGTGGCGGGAATCACCCGCCAGATCCTGCTCGATCAGACGCTGCCGGGCCCGCTGGCAACCGCGCGCGTCCAGGTCCGGCGAATCACGATCCCTCCGGGTGTCGCCGCGGGAGCCCATTTCCACAACGGACCCGTGTTCGGCAGCATCGAACAGGGGTCGGTGATCCTGCAGGTCGAGGACGGGCCACAAACCGTGCTCAACGCCGGCGACGTGTTCTACGAACCGGCGGAGGTGCAGGTCACGCGGTTCGATGCCACTGACGCCGGCGCCGTGTTCCTCGCGTACTTCCCGCTCCAGGCCGGTCAGGATCCTGAGCTTCGGCCTGTCGCGGGCGGCTAAGCGTCCGCCGCCTGCTTCTCTGCCGGGGGTGGTCTCAAAGACCTCCCCCGGCGCCAGGCGAGATACTCGATGATCCGGCGCGAGTCTGAGATCACCTCGCCTTCAAGGACCAGAACGGGCACGCGGCGCTGCCCGCTGAGCGCTTCGACCTCGGGGCGGCGGTCGCGACGCTGGGGCACCCGGACCTCGCTGAACTCGATCCCGTCGCGGCGCAGCGCACGGGCCACCTTTCCGCATACGCAGAGCCGGTCGGTGGGGGTAGTACAGCGGTAGAGAACTGCCATCAGACCTCAGGATGAAACACGGATTTGACGGCCTGAGGCGGTGCTAGGGTGCCCGCCCAGTGCCTACAGCAATTGTTACCGACACCTGCCACTACCTGCCGCAAGAGCTGGTCCGGGAGTGGGGCATCCACGAAGTCAGCCTGTACGTCCACAAGGACGGCGTCGCCACGCGTGAGGCGGACATCGCGGACTACGACAACTACTACCACGAGCTCGCGGACCTGGCGAAGCTGCCCAGCACGTCCCAGCCCTCGGTCGGCGACTTCCTGGCGGTCTATGAGCCGCTGATCGAGAGCGGGCACGACATCATCTCGATCCACCTGTCCGGCGGGATCTCGGGCACGGTCGACTCGGCCCAGCAGGCGCGTGAGGCGCTAGGCGAGAACGCGGGCCGCGTGCACGTTCTGGATTCGGGATCCGCCTGTGGAGCTCAGGGCATGATCGTGCTGGTCGCCGCCAAGACGGTGCAGCGCGGTGGCGATTTCGAGGCCGTGGTGGCACGCACCAATGAGACGCGCGAGGCGCTGCGGATGTGGTTCGCCGTCGACACGCTCGAGTACCTGAAGCGCGGCGGCCGCATCGGCGGCGCGCAGGCGTGGCTGGCAACCGCACTGAAGATCAAGCCGATCCTGCAGATCGGTGAGCAGATTGAGCCCTTCGAGCGAGTCCGCACCTCCAAGCGGGCGTTCGAGCGTCTCGTATCGCTGCTCGAGGAGGCACGCTCCCAGGGCTACGACGGCTGGGCCGTGCAGCACATCCAGGCCCCCGTGGAAGCCCAGGCGCTGGCTCAGGAAGGCCGGCGCATCTTCGGCCGCGACCCGCTGCTGCTCTCAGAGATCGGCCCCGTGATCGGGACCCACGTTGGCCCCGGGCTGCTGGGCGCCGGGGTCATCCCCACCGCACTGGTCAGCTAAGCGGCCGGGCTGGGGCGCCCACGGCCTTGCAGGCGGCGTTTACGCGGCTTTGGCCTCGGCCGTGATCTGCTTGGCCTTGGTCTTGGCCGCCGCTTTCGCGGCCTTGCGCTCCTTGCGCGTCTGAGCCGCGGCCTTGGCAGCCTTGCGCTCGTACTTGAGCGCCTTCAGCTGCGACTTCGCGTCACGTTGCTTGAGCTTGCGCAGCTTGCGGCGCTTGCGACCGGTGAAGATGCCGACGAAGCCGCCGAGCCCGCCGGCCAGGAAGAACCCGATCGCCAGGGCGCCGATCATCAGCGGCTCCTGGTTGGCGCGGATGTGCGAGCGCCAGTCGGTCAGCTCGGTGACCTCGTTGCGGAGCTTGCCGAGCGACTCGTTCAGCTCGTTGCGGTTCTGTTCAATGGAGGCCCGAATCTCATCGGGACTGCGGGTCGGCATCAGGCGCTCTTCTCGGGGGTCGTGGTGGTCTGGGTCTGCTTCGAGGAGCCCCAGGCCGCGTTATCGCCGCCGGCAGGAATCGTGTGGTGACCGTTCCCGTTGGCCGCGGTGGTCGAGCTGGCGCCAAAGCCGGTGACCGTCTTCTGGATCTCCTTGCCTTCCGCGATCGCGAGCTTCGGAGTCGGCGCGCCGACCTTCAGCTTGCGCCACGCGAACAGGAAGGACCCAAGGGTCAACACCAACAGCAGTACGAACACCGCGCCGAACCCGATCCACTGGTAGTTCGTGAGCTCGGCAACCGCCCAGGCCACGGTCATCAGCCCGAAGATCAGCGCGAACACGCCGAACACCGCGCCGACCGCGACGGCTACGCCACCGCGCGCGAGGCTTGAGACCTTGGTCGCTACCTCGAGCTTCGCGAGCTCGATCTCGTCCTGAATCAGCCGCGAGAGCTTGTCCGAAACCTCGGTAAGCGCCGTGGCAATGCTGTCTGATCCGTTATTTCCGTTGTTATTTGGCAATTTTCTTAAGGATCGTTGCGAACAGGGCACCGCCAACCAGAGCGCCACCAACAAGCACTTCGGGGTGCTCGGCGCTGAGTTTGGCGTATTGAGCGGCGATGCCGCCGTCTTCCTTCTCCGCGGACTCGCTGCCCGTGTCCGTCGGCTGGCTGTCCGCCGGCGACTTGTCCGCCGGCGACGGTGTGGTCGCCGCAGGGGTCGGCGTCGGCTTCGCTGCCGGGGTCGGCGTTGACTTCGCGGCGGGAGTCGGCGTCGGCTTCGCTGCGGGCGCCGGCGTTGGCTCGGCAGCGGGGGTTGGATCCGGCTTGTCCGCAGCCGGCTGTGAGGCCGGCTGCTCCGTGGACGCGGGCTCGGTCGTTGTCGACTTCGGGGGCGCAGCCGGCTGCTGCGTGGTCGCGGGCTCCGTCGGCGACTTCGCGGCCGGCTGCTGCGTGGTCGCGGGCTCGGTGGTTGCCGACACGGCCGTGACCGCAGGCTGCTGCGTGGTCGCGGGCTCCGACGTCGTCGGTGTCGCGGTCACCGCAGGCTGCTGCGTGGTCGGCGGCTCCGATGTCTCCGGCTTGCTGGCGGCTGGCTGCTCCTTCGCTGCCGTTGACTCCAGCGTGGATTCGGCCACGGGTTGTGGCGGCGTGTCCGGCCCCGGCGCGGGCGTCGGGGTTGGAGTAGGCGTCGGCTGCGGGGTCGGCGTCGGCTGCGGGGTCG
>JAFMRN010000056.1 GCA_017354065.1 Solirubrobacterales bacterium | reverse complement strand
CGCTGCCGACCGCGGTGATCAGCGCCTGGATCTCCTGGTTGGCTAGGACCTTGTCAATCCGGCTCTTCTCGACGTTCAGGATCTTGCCGCGCAGCGGCAGGATCGCCTGGGTGTTGCGATCACGCGCGTCGACGGCGGAGCCACCTGCGGAGTCGCCCTCGACGATGAACAGCTCAGCCAGGGACGGATCCTTGATTGAGCAGTCCGCCAGCTTCCCGGGCAGAGTCGAGTTGCCGAGCGTCGACTTGCGGCGGGTCAGGTCGCGGGCCTTGCGCGCGGCCGCACGGGCCTGGGAGGCGCCAATCGCCTTGCGGATGACCTGCTTGGCCTCCTTGGGGTTCTCCTCCAGCCACTCCCACAGACGGTTGTTGACGATCGTCTGCACAAAGCCGGCCATCCCTGGGTTGCCGAGCTTCGTCTTGGTCTGGCCCTCGAACTGCGGGTCCGACAGCTTGACCGAGATCACCGCCGTCAGGCCCTCGCGCACGTCCTCGCCTGTGAGGTTGTCGTCCTTTTCGCGCAGCTCCCCGTGATCGCGCGCGTACTTGTTGATAACCCAGGTCAGGGCCGAGCGGAAACCCGACAGGTGCGAGCCGCCCTCATGCGTGTTGATGTTGTTGGCAAACGAGAAGACCGCTTCCTGATAGGTCTCGTTCCACTGCATCGCGACCTCGACCGAGCCCTCTTCTGACTCGCCCTCAAAGGCGACGACCTTGCTGTGGATCGGGCTGCGGTTCTCATTCAGGAACGCGACGAAGTCAGAGATGCCGCCCTCATAGTGGAACTCGTCGTGCGCGCCGTCGCCGCGCTCATCACCCAGGGTGATCCGCAGGTTCCGGGTCAGGAACGCGGTTTCGCGCAGCCGCTCCTGCAGGGTCTTGTAGTTGAAGTCGAGCGTCTCAAAGATCTCGGCGTCGGGCAGGAAGGTGATCGTCGTGCCGTGCTCGTCGGTCGCGTCGCCCTTTTCGATCGGGCCGTCCGGAACCCCGCGCTTGTAGCTCTGGGTCCACGTGTAGCCGTCGCGCTTGACCTCGGCCGTTAGCCACTCAGACAGAGCGTTGACAACGGACACGCCGACGCCGTGCAGGCCGCCGGAGACCTTGTAACCGCCGCCCTCGCCAAACTTGCCACCGGCGTGCAACACGGTGAGCACGACCTCAAGCGCGGATTTGCCCTCCTTCTCCATGGTGGAGACAGGAATGCCGGCGCCGCTGTCCACGACCGTGACCGAGTTGTCCGGGTGGATCGTGACTTCGACCGTGTCGTTACGACCCGCGAGCGCCTCATCAACAGAGTTGTCGACAACCTCGTAAACGAGATGGTGGAGGCCCCGCTCACCGGTTGAGCCGATGTACATGCCGGGGCGTTTGCGGACCGCCTCGAGACCCTCCAGAACCTGAATGTTCTGGGAGTCATAAGCCTGCGGTGTGGGACGCTGCTCATCAGCGCCGCTGCTGTTCGTCAACGATCCTCCGATTGACGTCGAGACGCCCCGGTAGATCGCGAGCCGTCCCGCGTCATGTTCACGGGACCTGCGCACCCGGGGCGTCGAAACCTGGTGTACGAAATATAGCACAACCGGACCCCGAAACCCGGTCGCTCAGACATGAAAAGAGCCTGCAAAAACGGCAAAAACGCGAGGTCGTCAGCGGCCGTCTACCCGGCAGCGGAGCCGCGTCAGGCGGCCGCGGGTCAAGCTCTGGTTGAGCCTGGCGAGGATGTCCTCGGACAGCAGCTCCAGTTCCTGGGCCCATACCGCTGCCGAGCAGGCGATTTCCACGGTCCCGCCGTGGGTCGCGAACGGGTGCGCTTCGCCCGCGATCAGCTCCCCGACGACACCCGGCCAGGCCGTTTGGGCCTCAGCCAACAGCGTCTGGGGGGCCACGTCCTTGCGGAGTGGTGCAAGCGCGGCCTCAAGGCCGCGCGGCGACCGGCGATACAGACTCATGCCAGCGAGGTCTCCTCCGTCTGTGTGAGTTGGCCATCAGCGACGTGGATCCGGACGGCCGCCGGGTCCTCGGCGCCGGGCACATGCTCCAGGTCCGTTGCGGTGATCACAACCTGACCCGGAGTATCCGACAACAGCTCGACCAGAGCGCTGCGGCGAGCGCCGTCAAGCTCGCTCATGACGTCGTCGAGCAACAACAGCGGGGTGCGCTGGCGGCGCTCGGCGATCACCTCACGCTCGGCCAGCAGGAGCGCGAGGAGAGCCAGGCGCTGCTGGCCCTGTGATCCGTACTTGCTGAGCTCACGGCCTTCGCGTTTCAGCACCAGATCATCGCGGTGCGGACCATGGCCGCTGTAGCCGCGCTCAATGTCCGCGTCGCGCCGCTCGGCCAACTCCGCCAGCAACCCCGCTTGCGTGTCGGCGTGCGAGCGCGGCCTGTAGGCCACGCTGGGCGTACCGTCCAACGCCAGCCGGCCGGCCGTATCCGCGAAGGTCTCCGCCATCGCGTCGAGCGCGGCTGAACGGTCTGTCATCAGCTCGTACCCGCACTGAGCCAGCCGCTGGTCCCAGGCGTCCAGCGACGCTGGCGCCACGAAGCCCGCCTTGATCCGGGTCAGCAGCGCGTTGCGTTGAGCGAGTGCGTGCGCGTAGCTGCGACGCGTCTGCGCCCGCGCCGGCCACAGGGCGGCGACAAACTGGTCCAGGTGCGCGCGGCGCAGTGACGGAGCGCCCTTCACCAGGTCCAGGCGGTCGGGCAGGAACACGCTGACCAGCGGGCGCTCAGACGCGTCCAGGAGGCGTTCCACGGGCGATCCGTCGATCTGCATGCGCTTGGGTTGTCCCGGTGCGTAGGCGACCGTGATGCGGTGTCCGCCGGCGGTGTCGGCGGTCCGCAGCTCTACGCGTGTTGCATCCGAGCCGAAGCGCACCAGCTCACGGTCGTTCGGGGTGCGACACGACCTTCCGGTGCAGCCGACATACAGCGCCTCCAAGAGGTTGGTCTTGCCTGAGCCGTTGGGCCCCCAGATGACGGTCAGTCCCGTCCCAAGCGAGCAGGCGGCGTGCTCGTATGTCCTGAATCCGCGGAGGCTGAGAGCCTCGGCGCGCAACTAGACGTTCAGCCTGATCGGCATGATCAGATACAGAAACCGGCTGCTGTCCGCGGACTCCAGAAGCCCCGGCCGCAGTGGGGTGATCAGCTTCAACAGGACGTCGCCGTCGTCCATCGCCTCAAGCCCCTCACGCAGGAACTCCGGGTTGAAACCTATCTCCAGCGGCTCACCCTCAAAAGGCACGGGCAGTGACTCCCGCGCCTCACCGA
The DNA here is from genome assembly GCA_017354065.1 of Solirubrobacterales bacterium. Lineage (GTDB taxonomy): Bacteria > Actinomycetota > Thermoleophilia > Solirubrobacterales > Solirubrobacteraceae > Palsa-465. Next base: position 7,182 of record JAFMRN010000056.1, on the reverse strand, counting down.
TGTCGGGCGTTTGGGCGGAGACCGTCAGTTCGCCGGGGCTGAAGGCGAGGCGCAGAGGCGCGTTCTTCTGAGCCAGCAGGCTGACGCGCCGGACTACGTCGCGAAGCTCGGGGCCGGACGCGCGCACCTGGTGCTCGAAGGTCTCGGGGATCAGCTGTCGGTCATTCGGGAACTGGCCGTCGATCAGCCGTGATGACAGCACCACGTCACTGAAGTTGAAGACCACCTGGTTCTGGCGGACGCTGACTGACAACGGCGGTTCGGTGCCATCCCCGTCGTGTCCCACGATCCGCGCGAGCTCCTGGAGTGCGCGGGCTGGAATGTTCACCTCAAACCCGGCGCTCAGCGGGGTCTCAAGGGTGGTCTCCTTGACCGACAGGCGGTAGGAGTCGGTCGCGACCATGCGCAGCTCGTTGGCGGCCGCGACCACGTGGATGCCGGTCAGGACGGGGCGTGTCTCATCGCGCGATGCAGAACCTGCGACCTTCAGCGCAGTTTGGACGAAGGCGGATGCGGGAAGCGAGATCGCAGCGCTGGCGTCCGGATCGGGGAACTGGGGGAAGTCCTCGGCATGGAGCGTGCGGATGTGGAAGGTCGCTTTGCCCGACACAACCTCTACGTCCTGTTCGGCTGTTCGCAACTCCAGGGAGACCTGTGCTGCGGGCAAGGCCCGGATTACGTCCAGTAGCAGCCTCGCCGGGAGCACGACCATGCCCTCGCGCACTACGTCACCGCTGAGCGGGACGCGGAGGCTGACGTCCGTGTCGGTCGCACGCAGCTCGGTCCCGGTCGCGGACGCCAGGAGCTGGACTCCGGACAGAGCCTGGATCGCGCTACGCGTGGACGCCACGCGTGTGACGGTCTGAAGCTGGGTTAGCAGTTGTTCACGCTCGACGGAGATCTTCACCGTTGAATCCTCAAATCAGTCAAAGAAAAGTTAGAAGTCATAGAGCTGTCAGTCCTGTGGAGAACGTCTGATTTGGACGCTCGGAGCGGGAAAGTCGTTGTGTCGGCGTGCACAAAGCGGCCACAGAGTCTGTCAGGAGCTCCGGTCGCTGGCGGCTGCTGTCAACAGTGATCGCAGCGCTGTCAGCTCGGCAGCGTCCTCAGGGTTTGTGGAGACGCGGTTGGAGACGCGCTTACAGGCGTGCAGGACCGTCGCGTGATTGCGCCCGCCGAAGGATTCGCCGATCACCTGGAGCGGAGCGTCGGTTAGCTCGCGAGCCAGCGAGATGGCGAGCTGACGCGGCCAGGCGACGTGCGCGGTGCGCCGGTGTGAGAGGAGATCGGCACGGCTGAGGCCGAAGTGGGTGGCGACTATGTCCTGGATCGTCTCGACGGTCGGCTTGTCGCCGGCGGGATTGGCGGTCGCGGGGTGCAGGTCGTCGAGCACGTGGGCGGCAAGCTCCGTGTCCAGCGGCCGGCCCGACAGAGAGTGGTGGGCGATCACACGGATCAGGGCACCCTCCAGCGAGCGGATGTTGTCGGTGACCCTGTCGGCGATCAGATCGAGGACCGTGGAGTCGGGCAGGTGGATGCGATCCAGCGCTGCGCGCTTGCGCAGGATCGCTACCCGGGTGGCGCGGTTGGGTGGCGCGAGCTGGGCCACGAGGCCCGATTCAAAGCGGGCACGCAGACGTGCCTCGATCCCCGTCAGCTCGCGCGGGAGCCGATCCGCGGTCAGCACCAGTTGGCGGCCTGTGTCATACAGCGCGTTGAAGGTGTGGAAGAACTCTTCCTCGGTCTTGGCCTTGGAGGCCAGGAACTGGACGTCATCGATCAGCAGGACGTCGACGTCGCGGTAGAGGTGTTTGAAGCTGTCCACAGAGCGTGTGGATAACGCTGAGAGGAAACCGTTGGTAAAAGCTTCGACGGTCGTGTAGCGGACCGTCGTCCCGGGGTCGAAGGTCGAGATGTAGTTGCCGATGGCGTGCAGCAGGTGGGTCTTACCGAGCCCGGGCGGCGCGTATAGGAACAGGGGGTTGTAGGCCTGGGCCGGCGCCTCCGCGACGGCCAGCGCCGCTGCGTGCGCGAGGCGGTTGCCGTCGCCGATGATGAACTGGTCAAAGGTGTGGCGGGGGATGAAGCGCTCCAGCTCACGGTGATCCGGGATCGCGGAGTCGCGCTGCTCGGGCTGGGTGCTGGTGTCGGGGTATTGGGCAGTCCCGGGCGCCTCGGTCAGCTCAACCTTGACGCCCGGACCGAAGCTGGTCTGGGCGCAGCGCTCAAGCACACGCCCGAAGCGGTTGGAGACCCAGGCGCGGGTTCCGGCGGGCGCGGCGAGCGTCAGCGTGGTGCCGTCCCAATCCTGAAGCGTCAGCGGAGCAAGCCAGATGTCAAAGGTGGAGTCACCAACCGTGCGGCGTAGTTCGGCTCTGGCGGAGCGCCAGGCAGGGGTTAGCTCGAGATGCGCAGGCAACTCCGTGCGGCTCCTGGGATCGGGAGTCGGATCGACGTATTCAGAGAGCGGCCTAAACAGGCCGGAGCGGCCGAATATAACAGTGGATCCGGGACCCTCGGACCCCTGGGAACGGGGCTTGGCGCAAAGCGCGAGAAAAACGGAGGCCGCTGGAAACAGCGCTTTGAGTGACAGCAGTTGGGGCTGCGTATACTGGCTTTGCGTTCCCGGAAGAAGTGCTTGGGGACGCACCAGCAGCCGGCCATGAGGCCGGCGCTTTTGTCTTCGGCGCGAGGCACCTGGAGTTATGAAGAGAACCTACCAACCGAAAAAGCGTAAACGGGCTCGTACGCACGGCTTCCGTGCGCGGATGCAGACGCGTGCCGGTAGAGACACGCTCAAGCGCCGCCGCGACAAGGGCCGCAAGCGCTTGACGGTCTAGGGACCTGTGGCGAGCGCGCGTTCGCCACGGCGAGGTCGACTCTCACGTAGTGCAGAGTTCGATCGCGTGATGCGCAACGGGCGCTCTCACGCCGGTCGCGAGCTTGTCCTGTACGTGTTTCCCCAGGGTGGCGGGGAGCCCCCTCGGCTCGGGCTGTCCGTATCCCGCAAGGTGGGTGGCGCCGTGGAACGAAACCGGGTGAAGCGCGTCTTGCGTGAGGCATTCGCGTTGGAGGCGGCGCGCCTGCCGGAGGGCTCGGATGCCGTTGTGATCGCCCGGCCGGACGCCCGGCGCCTGGCCGAGGAGCAGGGGCTGGGTGGGATCCACGCCGCGCTGGCGGCGCTGGTGGACAAGGTGCCGGGCGTGCAGCCGGGCGCTGAGACCAGCGTTGGCGGTGAAGCGGAGGCAGACTCCGGTTCATCCGGTGTTATGGAAACCACGGAGGGTGAGGACACGGAGGGTGAGGAAGCCGCGTGAGCAATCCGCTCCGCTTAGCTCTGATCGGCCTGCTCCGCGCCTACCAAAAGGGCATCTCCCCCTTTCTGATGCCGCGCTGCCGGTTCTACCCTTCCTGTTCGGAATACGCCATACAGGCGATCAGCCGATACGGCATACTGCGCGGGCTTGTCCTGGCCGCATGGCGGCTGCTGCGCTGTAACCCTTGGAGCCGTGGGGGCGTTGATCTGGTCGAGGACCAGCGTCTGTTTTCAATCCGCACCACGGCCGCGACCCACTGAGCATGCTCCTCTCCGCGAACATCTTCCAGCCGCTGATCAACCTTCTGGCGGACGTACTGAAGTTTTTCCACGGCACCGTGGGCCTGTCCTGGGGGCTGGCGATCGTCGCGCTGACGGTGTGCCTGCGCCTTGCGCTGGTGCCGCTGGCGCTGAAGCAGTTTCACTCCATGCAGCGCATGCAGCAGCACATGCCGGAGATGAAGGCGATCCGCGCGAAGTACAAGGACAACCCGCAGCGGATGCAGCAGGAGACGATGAACTTCTACAAGGAGAACGACATCAATCCGTTCGCCTCCTGCCTGCCGATGCTGATCCAGTACCCGTTCCTGATCGCGATGTTCTGGATGCTCCGCGGCACGTTGCGCGGGGATATGTGTCCAAGCGTCCAGACCGCGTTTCAGCACACCTACGCGTCCCAACACCACGTGACTCTGGCGAAGGCCGCCGGCCAGACGGCCGCCTGCAACTCGAACGGCGCACATACGGGCGGCGCCGCGTTCCTGTTCATCCACGACCTGACAAACAGCCCCCACGGTGTGGAGATGGTCGTCCTGCTGGTCCTCTACATCGCCACCTCGCTGGGCACCAGCCTGATCATGATGGCCCCTGGCATCGAGAAAAACCAGCGCTACATGATGATGGGTCTGCCGGTGATCTTCGCGTTCGTGGTAATCAACTTCCCGGCCGGCGCGCTGCTCTACTACATCATCTTCAACCTCTGGATGATCGCCCAGCAGGGCGTGTTCAAGGAGATCGTCGGGCACCGCTACAAACCCGTCGACGTGGCCGTAGCGGGCGGTAATGGCACCGCCGCTGTGAGCGCGGGCGGAGGAGCCAAGGCCGGTAAGTCGTCGCCCAGCATGTTTAGCCGCCTGGCGGAGCGTGCTTCAGCCGCCGCTGAGGAGGCCAAACAGAGTGATGCGAACGCCGGGAAGACGAACGGCGGTTCCAAGGCCAAGACGCCTGCTAGCACCGGCGCGGGCAAGAGCGGCGCGAGCAAGTCAAAGGGTCCTACCGCGGGAACACAGGCCGCCGGCACGGCCGCTGCTCCTGAGTCGGCGAAGAAGAGCGCGCCACCGCCGCCCCCGAGGAAAAAGAAGAAGCGGTCCGGTCGCCGGCGATAGACCGGGCGCGGACGCAAAGAGTTTCGAGCAAGGAGAGGCCATGTCCGCAGAGGAAGAGCTCACACCGCGAGAACGGCTCCAGGAGCTGTTGGAGGAGATCGCGGACGCGCTGGGCGTGGACGCTGAGGTACGGATTTCCGAGCAGGAGGACGAACTGGCCGCCGAGTTTGTCGGCGACGACGTGGCGCCGCTGATCGGGCATCACGGCGCGACCCTGGACGCGATCCAGCACCTCGCGTACCGGATCGCCTACCAGGGCGGGTCCGGGCGCGGCAGGGTCTCGATTGACGCCGGCCAGTACCGGGAGCGCCGTGCGGAGACGTTGCGCGGGGTGGCAGACCAGGCCGCCGAAACGGCGATCCGCGACGGTAAGCCGGTCCCGCTGGAGGCGATGAGCGCGCTGGAGCGCAAGGTCGTGCACGAGCACCTGAAGACGCGGTTTGACGTGGAGACCTACAGCGAGGGCCAGGAGCCGTCCCGGCACCTTGTGGTCTCACCTGTTGTGAGCTGACGCGCTGGGACTAGGCGCGCCGGAGAATCGACGTGCTGGGCGACCGGCCCCCAAGCCGGCCACCCAACACGTACCTAGTCCAAGCTCAAGCGAGAGGTGAAATCGCAAAAAGCTTGGGCTATGAGAACGTAGCCGCCCGGCAAACGTCAGGCCTAAGAATTTGACTAATTGGGCCGGTACAGCCAGCTTTCTCGGCAGCTTTCGGCCCGTTGGGCTCCCCGTTTCACGTTTTTCCATACGGTGAAACAGTAAGCTGCTCGACATGGACGCACAGCCGTTATCCGAGTTCGACCGCGGGTTCCTAGTGGGGCTGCTTGTCGGCGAGGGGTCGTTCGGCGGGGACGGCAAGCAACCGCAGATAACGCTGCGCATGCACACGCGCCATGAAGCGCTGTTTCAGTGGCTGATGCAGCGCTTCCCTCAGTCGAAGCTGTACGGGCCTTACCACCACAGCGGCCGCTCCTACTACCAGTGGATGGCGCGCGGGCGCGTCCTGGTCCAGGAGATCCTCCCCATCCTTGAGGCCGACCTGGAACCCGACCTGGATGGTCACGCAACCGAGCGGCTCGCCCAGATGCTGATCAACTACCGGACCTTCATCCAACGTGAGCGTGATCGAGCTCGGCTCGCTGACTGAGCGTTTCAGGCTCGACCGCGCCGCTGAGGCGGCGTTGTCCCGGTACGCCCAGATGCTCGCCAGTGATCCGCTGGCTCCCACGACCGTGCGGGCGCCTGCCGCGGTGCGAGACGATCATCTGGCAGATTCGCTCGTCGCCCTGGAGCTTGAGGCCGTCACGTCCGCAGACGCCATAGCTGACATCGGTGCCGGCGCGGGGCTGCCTGGGTTGGTTCTAGCCGCCGCGCTGCCGAGCTGCCACGTGACCCTGCTTGACAGCGTCAACAAGAAATGCGAGTTCATGCGCGCTGCCAGCGCCCGGATGGGCCTGGAGAACACGACCGTTGTGCATGCGCGTGCCGAGGAGTACCACGGCTCCTTTGACGTCGTAACCGCGCGGGCCCTCGCGCCCCTGGACGTTCTGGCGGAATACGCGGCGCCGCTGCTGCGCCTCGGCGGCCACTTGGTTGCCTGGCGCGGTAAGCGTGAAGCCGAGGTGGAGGCTGACGGGGCCAGAGCGGCGGAAATTCTCGGACTTTCCGTCCAGGAGCCGGTGCGTGTGGAGCCGTATCCGACCGCCGCACACCGATACCTGCACCTGATGTGCAAGGTGAAGGAGACTCCGCACCGGTTCCCGCGCCGTCCGGGAATGGCGCGCAAGCGTCCGTTGGGCGCGCTCTAAGCGGGAATCCGCGCCAGCTTCGACCGAGCAGGGCGGTAGCTTCGGAACACGCGCATGGGAACCATCTACGCCATTGCAAACCAGAAGGGCGGCGTCGGCAAGACGACCACGGCGGTGAACCTCGCGGCCTGCGTCGCCGAGGCTGGCTATGAGGCGCTTCTGGTCGACATCGACCCTCAGGCCAACGCCACCGTGGGCCTGGGCTTGCCCAAGGATTCGCCGAAGACCGTGTACGACCTGCTTGCCGGCGGCGCCGCGCTGGACGAGGTTGTCGCTCCGAGCCAGATAGAGCATCTTGCGGTCGCGCCCGCGAGCCCGGCGCTTGCCGGCGCCAACGTCGAGCTCCCGCGCCTGGAGCACTCGGAAACGCGGCTGCGTGACGCGATCGCGCCGGCGCGTGACCGCTACCTGTTCACCTTGCTGGACTGCCCACCGTCGCTCGGCCCGCTGACGGTCAACGCGCTGGTCGCCGCCGACAAGCTGATAGTTCCCGTCCAGGCCGAGTACTTCGCGCTTGAGGGCCTGGCCGGCCTGCTTGAGACCTTCCAGCTCGTCCAGCGGGACCTGAACCCGCGGCTGACGATCGCCGGCGTCTTGCTGACGATGTCTGACGGGCGCACGCGGCTGGCCCAGGACGTGGAGGCTGAGGTACGCAAGCACTTCCCGGACCTG
>JAFMRN010000230.1 GCA_017354065.1 Solirubrobacterales bacterium | reverse complement strand
CGCGTGTGTTGCTGCCGTGCGCAGCAGCGTCGTGTTGTTGGAACCGGCCCGCAGGGAGCCGGAGATGGCGAGGATCTTGGTCATTCAGGACTCCTTCACTGATACGAGTAGTTTCACCTCGTTGGCGATCAGTAGATCGCCCCCGGGCATGGTTTGGTTGAAATTCAGGCCGAAGTCCCTGCGATCGATCGTTGTCGCCAGGGTGAACCCGGTGTCAGTGACAGTACCGGTCAGGGTGATCGCTTTGGTGACTCCCTTGATGGTGATCTCACCATCAAGTGTCAGCGTGCCATCAGCCACCCTAGCGGGTGCGGAGGAGAAGCCGATCTGAGGGTGCTGGCCGGCGTCGAAGAACTCCGGCTTCTGGAGGTGGCCGTCACGCTCGGCGTCGCCCGTGTCGACCGAGGCGACCTCGACGCTGCCGCTGAGCTTGCCCTCAGCGTAGGTGCCGGCGAAGCGCTTGAACTCCCCGTGCACCGTCGCGATGCCCATGTGCTTGATGTCGAACCCGACGCTCGCGTTGCTCGGGTCTACTGCTTGGCTCATTGCTCCACCTGCCCTAATAGTTGAGGGGACAACTATTGTAGCGGCCGGAGGCGGTCTTTGAGACCACCTCCGGGAGAAAGGCTCCGCTATTCGACCGCGCAGTCCGTGACCTGGCAGGCGCTCTCACAGCTCGCGCCGGGCAGGCGCCCGAGCAACGTGGCCAGCGTCTCGATCTCGGCCGGGCTGAAGCGCTCCAGGAACAGCCGCTCGATTCCGGCCACGTGCGTGCGGCCCGCGCGGACGAGCTTGGCGTGCCCGGCGTCGGTCAGGCGGGCGTAGGAGACGCGCGCGTCGTTGTCGCAGCTGACGCGCTCAATCAGGCCCTGCTTGACGAGCCCATCGACGAGCCGCGTGATACCCGAACGGGTCAGCATCGTGTGCTCGGCCAGCGCCGACATCGCCATCTTGCGATCCTCGGACTGGGCCAGGTACAGAAGGGCCTCATAGTCGCGCGTGGTCATGCCGTGTTCGGCCAGCAGGTCAGCATCCAGCTCGCGCAGGATTGCCGAGTGGCTCTGCAGATAGCTTCGCCACGCTTCCAAGGCCGTGCCGGCCAGCAGGGAAGATGCGACTTTCATGTGAACAGTAGTCTAGTTGACTGATCAAAGGATCCCGGCGCTCTGCGCGTGTGGGACCATCTCTGTATGGATCCTCAGACCATCGACCAGACATACGGGCAGTTGCAAAACGAGTTCCAGGAGGTCTCCCAGTCGCTCCAGGCGCTCGCTAACAAGCTGCAGAAGGCGGCGCAGGGCGGCGATCAGCAGGCACAGGAGTGGCTGTTCGACCTGAAGACCCTGGCGCTGTCGATCAAATCGGAGGAGATGCAGGTCCAGAACCTGCTGTCGAACATCCACCAGTTCGTCGACAACCAGCACCAGACCTACGCCCAGCAGATCCCCCAGTACCAGCAGCAGTACGCCCAGCCTCAGTACGCGGCTCCCCACCAGGGCGGGCTCGGCGGCTTCCTGAACTCGGGCTTCGGCCGGGCGATCACCTGGGGTGCGGGCTTCGGCCTGGGGGATGACCTGATCAACGACATCTTCAATTAGCGCTTCGGGTGTCGCTTCGGCGGCTTGGGCAGGTTGAACAGCGTCCCGAGCCGCGGCGTTTTGGGCTCTGATTTCGGCGCCAGTGGCAGCAGCGTCACGTTGTCGAGTTCCGGGGCCTGGCCGTGCGCGTTGTAGAAGCGGATCGTGTTGTCGCCGCCGCGCAGCTGGACCTGCGTCGAAGCGGTGTCCGGCGCGGTGGTGCTGGTGCCGCTGAGCGTGACCGTCTCGGGTTTCGCGTTGTCGACGGATATCTCGAACCTGGCGCGGCCCTTGACCGCGTAGCCCATGTTCAGGCGGTAGGGGCCGTTCCAGCCGACGTTGATGCCGCGCAGGGTCACGGCGCCGCGCCAGCGCCCGCCGATCCCGGTCACGACCCGGCCACCGGCAAACGCGCACGGCCCGCGCGCTTCGGCCGCGTGGGGCGGCGTGGTCGCCGCTGAGGTGCTGGTTGTCGGTGGGCAGGTGTCGACCTTGGCGCTGGCGCTGAGCTTGGCCGGGGACTGCCAGGCCAGCAGCTGGATTTGGCCGACTCCTGCCTGGGGCGCGGTTTGGAGCAGCTGCACAGCACCCGGGCCGAGCTGGGTGCTGTAGGTGCCCCTGAGTCTGATCAGCTTGCCGGTCCACAGGTCGCGGGCGCTGGTGCTTGGTGCGGTGATGCCGGCGTCCGCGAGGTTCACGCGCACCTTCGCCGGGGTCGTCCCGCTGGCGTTGAACAGGCCGAGCACGACGCGGCCATCCCACTCGGTCTTGGCGAACACCTGCTGGTTGCTGGCGTCGACTATCCGGCTGGCGTCGACCCCGTCCTGGTCGACGCTGATCACGCGCGGGTTCTTCAGCAGCGACAGGTCGCCCGGATCGAGGTGGGTCAGGTCGGTGCCGAGGATCAGTGGGGAGGAACCGAGCGCCCACAGGCTCAGCTGGGATTGGCGCTCGGGCACGGTCAGGCCGTCGGTGTCGCCGTTGCCGAGCTCGATCGAGTCGTAGTCGTTGTAGGCGCCGGCGCCGCCGAAGGGCTGCCACTCACCGACGGCGTCGAAGCGGGTCGCGACCTTGGCCCAGTCGGTCAGTGTCTTGCCCGGGGGATAGGGCTCGATGTCGCCGCCGGTGCGCCAGGCGCTGGCCTGCTGGCGGTTCTTGTAACCGTTGACGATGTTGAGGTCGTTGGACAGCTGCAGGCGGATCGGCCGGCCGCTCTGGCGCAGCGCCGTGGACCAGGCCCGGATATCGGGTTGGTCGTTGGTGACGCCGTCGAGCTTCAGGTCGTCGACGCCCCAGGAAGCGAACTCGTCAGCCCAGGAGTTGATGAAGGCCTGCGCGCCGGGTGTGGCGTAGTTGAGCGGCGCCGCGGGGGCGGACTTCTGGGTGTAGGGCGGCGGCGCGCCACAGGCGTTGTAGTTGACCTCGGGCGTGTAGCCCGGAGCGGTCTTCGGCAGGGCGATGTCGTTCGCGTGGTAAGGGGTGCCCTGGACCGGCGTGTTGGCCATGAGCGCCTGATTGGGGATGCCCGGCGTCACGTACAGGCCGAGCTTCAGCCCGAGGCTGTGCACGTAGTTGGCAAGCACCTGGATGCCGTTCTGGCCGGTGCTCGGATCGGACGGGAACTTGCCCGGGTCGACCATCCAGTGCCCGAAGCCGTCGACCTGGGGGCCTTGGGGGCTGCCGCAGATGTACCAGTAGTCATCGACGTTGACGTAGTCGTAGCCCAACGCTGCCAGCCCGCTGGTCTTCAGCGCCAGCGCCTGGGCCTCGACGCTCTGCAGCGTCGGGCCGCCGCGCATGAAGCTCCAGGTGCTCCAGCCCATGGTCGGGGTGTCGGTGCTTTGGGCGTGGGCTCCTGTCGGCGCGAACAGGCACAGCGTGAGGGTCAGCAGCGCAGCCAGGTACGTGGGCGTGCCGCGACGCCGCGTTGTTTCGCAAGGCATCTGAGGAGAATCCCGGTCGAGACCTAGTTTCGGGTGCGAGGGTATCCGTTCGCGCAGCGGAAATGGCTCCCGATGTACCGTTCGCTGGCGTGATCACGGGGTTGGCAGAGCAGGCGGCGGCCCTACGCGCGGGCCGGGTGACATCGGCCGCGCTGGTCGAGGAGACTCTCGCGCGGATCGGGGAGACCCAGGGGACGCTGAACGCCTTCCGCGTGATCTGTCGTGAGGCGCTGGTGGACGCCGTTGAGGCCGACCGACGGCTCGCGGCGGGCTCGGGTGAGCGCCTGCCGCTGTTGGGTGTTCCGGTAGCGATCAAGGACGACACAGACCTGACCGGTTATCCGACGGCGTTCGGCTGTGTAGACGAATTCCCGCCGAAATCGGCGGACGCTGAGGTGGTGCGGCGCCTGCGCGCGGGCGGCGCGGTCATTGTCGGTAAGACAAACACGCCCGAGTTCGGTCAGTGGCCCTGGGCCGAGAGCGACCTCTGGGGAGCGGTGCGCAACCCGTGGAGCCTCGATCACATGCCGGGCGGGTCGAGCGCCGGATCGGCGGCGGCGGTGGCCGCGGGGATTGTTGGCGCCGCGGTCGGTTCGGACGGGGCCGGGTCGATCCGGATCCCAGCCGCCTGGACCGGCTTGGTGGGGATCAAACCCCAGCGCGGCCGGGTCTCGACGCTGCCGTTCCCGGAGTTGTTCCACGGCTTGACGGTGTTCGGTCCGCTGGCGCGGACGGTGTCTGATGCGGCGCTGCTGTTGGATGTGCTG
>JAFMRN010000055.1 GCA_017354065.1 Solirubrobacterales bacterium | reverse complement strand
TGGTGCGCTCCTCCCGTGCGAGCGAGCCGTGGTGGGCGCGCGCGATTTCTGCTTCGGCCAGCTCGTTCAGCCGCAGTGCAAGCCGCTCCGCCCCGCGGCGAGCGTTCACGAAGATGATCGTTGAGCGGTGGGCCCTGACCAGCTCCAGCAGCTGTGGGTAGATCGCCGGCCAGATGCTGTTCCGGGTCGGCTCGCTGCCGGCCAGCGGGTCCAGTTCGGCGCGCTCGGCCGGCCCGTCATCGGGCTGGGCCATCGATTCGACCGGCACCTGGATCTTCAGATCCAGCGGCTTGGAGACCCCAGCGTCGACCACCTGCACCTCACGGGTCCGGCCGCCCAGGAAGCGGCCGATCTCCGCCAGCGGGTTCTGGGTCGCGGACAGCCCGATCCGCTGTGGCTCGTGCCCGGCCAGGTTGCTGAGGCGCTCCAGTGTCAGCGCCAGGTGCGCGCCGCGCTTGGTGGAAGCGACCGCGTGGATCTCATCGATGATCAGCCAGCGGGTGCCGCTGAACAGATGCTGGGCCTGGCCGGTCAGCATCAGATACAGCGACTCGGGCGTGGTGATCAGGATGTCGGGCGGGTTGCGCAGCATCTTCTGGCGCTCACCCTGGGGCGTGTCACCGGTGCGCACCGCGACGCTCAGGTCCGCGCCGATCCCGGCCAAAGGGACCCGGAGGTTGCGGTCCACGTCGTAGCTGAGTGCCTTCAGCGGCGAGACGTAGACGACGGCGGGGGACTTTGAGTTCCCCCGCCGAAAAGCGAGTTGGTCGATGGCCCACAGAAAGGCCGCAAGCGTCTTGCCCGACCCGGTCGGCGCGGAGATCAGCGTGTGCTTACCGGAGGCTATCGCCGGCCAGGCAAGCGCCTGGGCCTCGGTCGGCTCGGAGAAGGCGCGGTTGAACCAGTCGCGCGTTGTGGTGCTGAAGGGCGCTAGCGGATCTATGCCAGTGGAATCTATTACCGCGGCTCTGGGGTCATGAACGCCAGCGCACAGCCAAGGCCCGCAGCTGACCGCAGCGTCGCTATCCGGCGGCCCTCCTGCTGGGCGGGGCGGATATCTGAGAGCTGATCACCGAGCTGCTGTTTCAACTCGTCGAGGTTGACCACGACGGCCACGATCCCCCAGAAGAACGGGTCGGCCTCCCCGTTGGAGCCGGGCGCGGCCACCAGCTCGAGGATCGCCGGGCCGATCCGGCGGAAGCCCTGGCGGCCACGGCCGATGTCCTGGGTGCGCTTCAGGGCCAGTCCGGCGCGCTTCAGCGCCGCCGCGCTGCGATCAAAGTCGGGCGTGATGATCACGAGGTGATCAAGGCCGGTGGCGCCGTTCGGGTGGGTCTTGAACGGCGGCGGGCGCAGGGTCTGTGGGACCGGGGTCGCCAGGCCGTCGATCGATCCCATCGCGTTCACCCGCCGCAACGACCAGGAGACGATCCCGGTCTGCGCGTTTTGCTGGTTTCGCTTGCCCAGGCGCAGGCGCACGCCACCGAGGTCGAGGTTGTCGCGCTCGTCGACGTCGAAACCGAGCGCCGCCCACTTCTCGGGCGGGTCGGTGATGGCCAGCTCCGCCAGCTCGGGCTCGCGCGGCTCGTTGAACAGGTCCGGGTCGATCGTGTGGGTCTCGGTGATCACAACGGGAATGATGCCTGCTGCCGCGGTTGAGCGCGGGGGTAATCTGCGAGTAGTGCGCGTGCTCACCCTAGATCCACCGCCTGACGCGCTTCAGGAGCTGCTGGAACGCCGCCGCCGCGCCGGCGCGGACCGCCACGATGAGGTTTGGGAAGGGGTGCTGCACATGAGTCCAGATCCGTCCAGAGCGCATCTAGACATCCAGCAGCAGCTGGCCGAGCTGCTCGGGCCCCTGGCCCGCGCCGCCGGACTGGAACCCGGAATCAGCAGCTTCAACCTCGGCGAATCAGAACACGACTACCGCTGCCCCGACGGTGGAATCTTCCGGACCCGCAGCACGGAGACCGCGGCTCTGGTGCTGGAGATCCTCTCCCCCGGAGACGACAGCTGGAACAAGTTCGACTTCTACGCCGGCCATCACGTTGATGAGGTACTGATCGTCGACCCGCAGCGGCGCAGCGTCGACTGGTTCGCGCTGGACGCCGACGGACGCTACGCGAGGGTCGAGACGAGTCGCGTGATCGCCCTCAGCGCCGCCGAACTCCACAACCGGCTGCGCTGGCCGGCTATCGAGGAGTAGGAAGCTCGGCGTCCAACAGCGCCTGGACCGCCTGGCGGAGCAGCCCGGGCAGCGCCGGATCGCGGTCAAGCTTGCCCGCTTGTGAACCGCCGTCGGCGAGCATCCGGAGTTGGATGGCCAATCCGTTTGGGTCTGATGCTCCCGCGGCAGCGGCGTACTCGCGGTAGAGCGCCAGGATGTCAGCGCGCCAGCGGTCCGCGGCGTCGTTGATCACTCCACCCTCGGGCGTCTCGGCGGTCGCACGGGAGAAGGCACAGCCGTTGTACTCGGGCCGCTTCATCTCAGATCCCATCTGATCAAACATCGCGAGGATCGCGTTGGCGGGGCTGTCGGCGGACTCGGCCGCGCGGCGGCGGCGCGCCAGCAAGCGCTGATGGCGCTCATCGAGGTAAGCGCGCACCAGCTCCTCCTTGGAACCGAAGCTGCTGTACAGCGACGCCTTGGCGACGCCGGCGCGCTCGATCACGCGGTCGATCCCCACCGATTGGATGCCCTCCGCGTAGAAGAGCTGGTCGGCGGCTTGCAGCAGCCGTTCACGCGGGGACTGTTTTTCGGCTAGAGCCATGGTCATCTCAGTTTGCCTCACGCGGCCGCGGTTGCAAGCTGCTGGGCTTCACGGCGCAGCGTCCACGCCAGGCCCAGCGTGGTCAACGCGGCGAGCGCGATCACCGCAGCGCCGAGCTCCTCGGAGACCTGGGTGAGTGATGAGTGGACCACCAGCACCCCGGCCAGGATCGCCGGCAGGCCGAGTGACAGGTACGAGATCACATAGGCGACCGAGACCACCCCGGCGCGCTCATGCGGCTCGGCCTTGACCACGATCGTGCGCAGCCCACCCTGGAAGCCGGCACCGAACCCGAACCCCGCCGGGAACGTCCCGATCAGGAAGACCGGCAGCGAGCGGGTCGCGATCCCGACCAGCAGCAGGCCCGAGCCGACGATGATCCCGACCCCGCCCGCAAGCGCGAAGCGGCGCGGCTCGATGTGGCCGAAGCGCAGCATCGCCAATGACGCGGTGCCCGCTAGCAGGAACAGCACCACACCCGCCAGGATCATTGACTTGCTGCCCGCCACCGCCTGAGCGACATCCGGACCGAGCGACGCGTAGAACCCGCCCAACGCCCAGGCGGCGACCAGGATCGGCGTGGCCGTGATCACCGGACCGCGGACCTGCTGGGGCAGCGCCAGCGTCGGCATCAGCGCCGCTTTAGCGCCCGGGATCCGGCTGGAGGTTTCGCTGATCGCGAAGACCCCGATCGCCTGCAGCGCGAACACTCCGCCGAGGACCAGGTAGACCAGCTCGGTCGGGGCCGGCAGGAACTGCACGAACAGGGCTGCCAACAGCGAGCCGCTGGCGGTCCCGGCCATCAGCGCGGACGAGTTGACCACGGGCCCGCGCTCAGGGTGGAGGTCGACCATCCCGGCGCCGATCGCGCCCAGCGCGGCGCCGGTCGCGATCCCCTGGAGGACGCGCGCCGCGAGCAGCACATCAAGGTTGCCCGCAAACGCGAACACGAGCATCACCAGCGCCTGGGCGGCCAGGCCGATGATCAGTGGCGGCCGGCGGCCGACATGGTCGGACAGCGACCCGAACACCAGCAGTGAGACCAGCACCGCGACCGCGTAAGCGCCGAAGATCACGGTCAGGGTCAGGTCGTTGAAGCCCCAGCGCGCCTGGTAGGTGGCATACAGCGGGGTCGGCGCGCTGGAGGAGGTCAGCAGCGTCAGCGCGGCTGACGCAAGCAGCGCGAAGGCAGCTCTAGGTGGAAGTCTCACGGGCGTCTCCAAGGTTCGGACAGACAGGTCTGTCTTGTAAGGTCCGCGGTCCAGGGTATCAGACAGACAGGTCTGTCTGATACGTGAACTTTGGTGACGCGGTTCCGGCATCCGGAACCAAATCCCCAAGGTTCGCTATGCGGGCAGCGATTCGGCCAGCCCGAAGCGCGTGAAGGCGCCGTGCAGCGCGCGGCGATCAAACGGCTCGCGCGGGAAGTTCACATAGGCCTCCGGCTCGGGCGCCTCGGCGGCGCGCACGATGAACGCGGTTACGTCCGCAACCTGCTCCCCGGCCAGGGTCAGGACGTTCAACGCAAAGGGCAGGTACGCGCCCGCGTCAGCATCCCAGGAATAGAAGCCGAGCGCCGGCTGCGCGTTCGCATGCGTGAACACGCCACGCCAATCCCACGCGCCGGACATCGAGGTGCTCCGTGCCCAGGTGCCGATCTGCTCGCGGCCGCGGTACCAGGTTGCAAGCGGCGGCATCGCGAAGCTGGCGTCGGCCACGAGCATCTTCGTCATGGCGTCGACATCTGAGCGCTCCCAAGCGGACACCCAGCGCTCCACCAGTTGCGCCAGCCCGTCCTGACCCAGGGCCGCAAGGGTGGCCTGCTGGCTGCGCTCGGGCACACGCTCGGCCACCGCGACGCGGGCGCGCTGCAACGCGCTGGTCACGGACGCGACCGTCGTCCCCAGCATGCTCGCGGTCTCAGCCGCCGAGAAGCCCAGCACCTCGCGCAGGATCAGGACCGAGCGCTGGTTCGGGGCCAGGTGCTGGAGGGCGGCGACGAACGCGAGCTCGATCCCCTCGCGTTGCTCATATCGCGCATCAGGTGCGGCAAACCCCGATCCGAGTCCGATTGCATCAGCGGGGTAGGGCTCGATCCACACCGACTCGGCGACCGGTTGACCCGGCGGGACATCTCCCGCCGAGTCAGGTCCGAAGTCGTGTGGCAGCACACGCCGTTTGCGCCGCTGAAGCTCGGTCAGGCAGACGTTAGTCGCGATCTTGTAGAGCCAGGCCCTGGCGTCGCGCTGGTTGCGCAGCCCCTCGACTCCGCGCCAGGCACGCAGCAACGCCTCCTGCAACGCGTCATCGGCGTCATACACCGACCCGAGCATGCGATAGCAGTGCGCGTGCAGCTCGGGCCGGAGTGGCTCAACCAGTGCTTCGAAATCGAGCATCCGCGGTCAAAGGGCGCGTCAGTGCTTGGGCGTCTCAACCACCATCAGCTTGTAGCCCTGGGGGTCGCGGAACCAGAACATCGGCGGGACCGGGTCGCCCATCCGGGAGACCTCGGCGTCGACGTCGATGCGCTCAGCCTGGAACTGCTTGTGCAGCGCGTCGATGTCATCGGTGGTGAGGACGATCCCGGTGTCGGTCGGCTCGACAGTCGTCTCACCGGGCGGCGGCGACGGCAGCGCGATACCGGCGTTGCCGTTGGGCGGGTAGACCTCCACCCAGCGGTACTTACCGCCGAACGGCTCGTCGGTCCGCTTCTCAAAGCCGAGCTTCTCGACGTAGAAGGCGATCGACTTGTCCTGGTCGGTGGTCGGCAGGCACACCAGGCTCAGTGAGTTGACGGTGGCAGTTTTGGTGCTCATGTAGTCCCTCCAAGGGATGGTTTAGGAGGGTGCCGAAGCGACCACGTGGTCGCGGAGGCGAGCCCCTCCACTAATACCCGCTATGACCAGCCGCGACCGGGACACTAATCGGCAAGCTCCCGCGCGCGGTAAAAAATCTGGTCCAACATCGGCTCGGTCAGCCGCCCCGTGAACGTGTTCTGCTGGGACACGTGGTAGCTGCCGAGCAGCGTCAGGTCGCGGCCCTCGTGCCCGGCACCGGCGATCGTGGCCTCGGCGCCGTGGCCGAACGCGGCGCGGGGCCGCGGTGCCGACAGGGTCCGCATCACGGCATCCCAGGCGAACGCGCCCAGGCAAACGAGCACCCGCCGGCGGCGCAGCAGCCCCAGCTCCGGCGCCAGCCAGGAGACACAGCAGTTGTCGCGCTCCTGTGGGAGCGGCTTGTTGGCGGGCGGCGCACAGCGCACCGCCGCGGTCACCCAGCAGTCACTGAGCGTCAGTCCGTCATCACGGGAAACGGCCTCTGGCTGTGAGGCCATCCCCGCCCGATGCAGCGCGGCGTAGAGCCAGTCCCCTGAGCGGTCGCCCGTGAACATCCGCCCCGTGCGGTTCGCACCGTGAGCAGCGGGCGCCAGTCCCACGACCACGATCCGGGCCTGCGGATCGCCCCAGCCGGGCACCGGCTTGCCCCAGTAGCTCTCGTCCCGGTAGGAGGCGCGCTTGTCAGTCGCCACGCGCTCACGCCACTCGACCAGGCGCGGACAGCGACGGCAGTCCAGCAGCCCGTGTGCGACCCCGCTGATCGCAGCGGGCGTGGCGAGGCTGTCAGACGGGCTGCTCATGCGCGCCGCATCGCGGCTCAGCGGCCGAGGACCTGGTACTTGGCCTCAGTCGCCTCCTTTTGGGACTTCCACCAGGCGACGTTCTGGCGGTACCAGTCAATGGTGGCGGCAAGCCCTGCCTCGAAGTCGCGGTAGCGGGGTTCCCAGCCGAGCTCGGTGCGCAGCTTGGAGGCGTCTATCGCGTAGCGCATGTCGTGGCCGGGGCGGTCGTTGACATGGTCATAGTCGGTCGCGTCGTGGCCCATCAGGGACAGGATCATCTCGACGACCGACTTGTTGTCACGTTCACCGTCGGCACCGATTAGGTAGGTCTCACCGGTCCGGCCGCGCTCCAGCACGGCGAGCACGCCGGAGGAGTGATCGTCGGCGTGAATCCAGTCGCGCACGTTCTGGCCGGCGCCGTACAGCTTCGGGCGCCGCCCCTCCAGGATCTCGGTGATCTGACGCGGGATGAACTTCTCCACGTGCTGGAACGGACCGTAGTTGTTGGAGCAGTTGGAGATCGTGGCCGCCACGCCGAAGGACCGTACCCAGGCGCGGACCAGCAGATCGGAGCCCGCCTTGGTCGAGCTGTAGGGTGAGGACGGGTTATAGGGCGTGTCGGGCAGGAACTTGGCCGGGTCATCCAGCTCAAGATCCCCGTACACCTCATCAGTCGAGATGTGGTGCAGGCGCACGCCGTGTTTACGCACGGCCTCCAAGACGGTGTAAGTGCCAATCAGGTTCGTCTGCACAAACGGCCAGGGTGAATGCAACGAGTTGTCATTGTGTGACTCGGCCGCAAAGTGGACGACCGCGTCCACGCGCGCCACCGCGGCGTCCACAGATTCAGCGTCAGCGACGTCACCCTGGATCACTTCCACCTCGGGGACGTTCGCGCGGTTACCCGCGTAGGTCAGTGCGTCAAAGACGATGACCTCCCAGTCCGGACGTTCACGCCGGACGTGGTGCACAAAGTTGGAGCCGATGAACCCGGCGCCGCCTGTCACCAACAGCTTCACGCGCTCCCCCTTGCGGTCAGGTACTCGGACAGCCCCTGCTGCCAGCTGGGCAGCACCGGCGCCCCGCGCTCGGAACGCAGCACGCTGTAGGCCGGGCGGGCGGCGGGCGTCGGGTACTCCGCGGTGCTGATCGGATCAACGCGCGTGTCCAGGCCCGCACCGGAGATCGTCGCCGCGGCGAACTCCTGCCAACTCGCCTCCCCGGCGGCCGCAACGTGAACCACCCCGACCAGCGAGCGCGCCTCCGCGAGCGACACCAGCGCGCCGGCAAGGTGCGGCGTATAGGTCGGACACCCGCGCTGGTCGGCAACCACCCGCAGCTGGTCACGCTCGCCGGCCAGGCGCAGCATCGTCGCCGGGAAACACGGACCGTGCAGGCCGAACAGCCAGGCGGAGCGGACGATCGTGTGGGCGTCCGGCAGCGCGGCCGCGATAGCCCGCTCGCCCTCGAGCTTGGTCGATCCGTACACCGAGCGCGGGCCAACCGGATCGGACTCCAGATACGGCCCGCCGGTCTTCTGACCGTCAAAGACGTAATCCGTGGACACGTGCACCAGCCAGGCGCCGGCCTCGGCGGCCGCACCCGCCAGCACGCCGGGCGCTACCGCGTTCGCCTGCTTGGCGGCCTCGGCCTCGTTCTCGGCCTTGTCCACCTGCGTGTAGGCAGCACAGTTGATCACCGCGTCCGGGCGGGCGGCCTCAAAGGCCGCCCTAACCGCTGCGCCATCAATGATGTCAAGCTCCGCCCGCGTCAGCGCGGAGACCTGATGGCCGGCTGCCGTTGCCGCGCTGTGAACGTCTTGGCCGAGCATGCCGCCCGCGCCCGTGATCAGAAGTCGCATATCGAGTGCGCAGGGTAGGGGACTGGCGTCTAATCGCCAGCTAAAGAGGTACCGTGCCCACTACGGGTCGGCGGGGCCTCCGGGGCCGGCACGGAAACACACGACAAGGGAGTCACATGAAATTGGCAGTTGGCCGTCCGGGCGCCGCGTTGGCCGTCCTGGCTAGCTCGGCGGCGCTGGTCGCGGGCTGTGGTAGCTCAAGCTCATCGTCAACCACGAACGCGTCCAAGGGCTCATCCCCGTCGAGCAGCTCGTCCTCGAGTTCTGATGCGACCGCGGTCAACGCCGCACTGAAGACCTACCTGACCGCGATTCAGAAGGGCGACGGAACAGCCGCTTGCGGAGTCCTGACACCGAGCCTGCAGAAGAAGATGCTCGCCAAGGTCAAGCAGGCAGAGCCGTCGGCCACATCCTGCCCAAAGGTCTTCGCGATCATTCCCGCACAGGTGCGCAAGGTGATGAGCAAGGTGCAGGTGGGCACCCCGAAGGTCAGCGGCTCCACCGCCACGGGCGAGCTCACGGCAGCGGGCAAGCACTTCCCGGTGCAGCTCACCAAGAGCGGCGGCAAGTGGCAGATTTCGGGCGACCCGTCGATCGGCGAGTGATCTGACATCCAGCGCGCCGGCTTTAGCCAGGCGGATGACAACGCCGGCGCGCAATTTGTCCAAACAGGAGTTGGTAGTGCCATCCCCGGCGATTTAGCCTTGTCCCGAGATGGCAAGCGTCCAGCCGATAGCCGACTACCACGTCCCGCCCGGCTGCCTGGATGAGCTGCTGGAGAACGACGGGACACCGCGCCCGCACGTCCAGGCGCTGGTCTCGGCGCTGGGGCGGCTCGACCCCGCCGCGCTGGCCGAGGCCGGCCGGCGCCGCGACACGATCTTCATGCAGCAGGGGATCACCTTCGAGGTTTACTCAGAGGACGGTGACCGCCGCGACCGCGCCTGGCCGCTGGACCTGATCCCGCGCGTCCTGACCGCGGGCGAGTGGACCGTGATCAAGCGCGGCCTGGCTCAGCGGATCCGCGCGCTGAACGCGTTCGTGGACGACGTCTACCACGGCCGCGAGATCGTGCGGGCCAACAAGATCCCCTGGTCGCTGATAGTTACGCGCCCGTGCTTCGCCCGGGCCGCGCACGGGATCCGCTCCCCGGGCGGCGTCTACACCCACGTGGCCGGCTGCGACCTGGTGCGCGGCGGCGACGGCATCTGGCGGGTGCTGGAGGACAACGTCCGCACGCCGTCGGGCATCTCCTACGTGCTGGAGAACCGGCTCGCGATGACCCGGCTGATGCCCGAGCTGTTCGCCGGCCAGCGGATCCGCCCGATCGATCACTACCCCGACCTGCTGCTGGAGGCGCTGAAGGCTGTGGCGCCGGCTTCCGACTCCGAACCGACGGTCGTGGTCTGGACTCCGGGCAGCCTCAACAGCGCCTACTTTGAGCACGCATTCCTGGCCCGCCAGATGGGCATAGAGCTGGTCGAAGCCTCGGACCTTGTGGTCCGCGACGCCACCGTGTACATGCGCACCACCGCGGGCCTGCAGCGTGTGCACACGATCTATCGCCGCCTTGATGATGACTTCATCGACCCGCTGGAGTTCCGCCCGGACAGCGCGCTGGGCGTGCCCGGGCTGATGCGGGCCTACCGCCAGGGCACGGTCGCGATCGCGAACGCGGTCGGCACCGGCGTCGCTGATGACAAGGCGATCTACCACTACGTCCCGGAGATGGTTCGCTTCTACCTGGGCGAGGAGCCGATCCTGGAGAACGTGCCGACATACTTCGTGCACGAGCAGAAGACCCGCAAGATGGTGCTCGAGCGCCTGCACGAGCTGGTCGTCAAGCCGACGTCGGAGTCGGGTGGCAAGGGCGTGTTCATCGGCCCCCACGCCAGCGCCGCGGAGCTCGAGGCCCAGAAGCGGATCATCGAGGCCGAGCCGGAGCGCTTCATCGCCCAGGAGCTGGTCAGCCTCAGCACGGTCCCGACCGAGACCGGGGACGGCCGGCTCGGTGCCCGCCACGTGGATCTGCGGCCCTTTGCGGTGTTCGGTGACGAGATCCGGATCGTGCCCGGCGGGCTCACGCGCGTGGCTTTGAAGGAGGGCTCGATGATCGTGAACTCCTCCGCGGGGGGCGGTTCCAAGGACACCTGGGTGCTCGATGACGGGGCCGCCACGGATCAGCCCCCGAGCGTGCTGCCCACGCGCGAGCCCCCGCGCCTGCCCGACATCCGCTACGGCGGCTGGCACGGGCAGGCACAA
>JAFMRN010000229.1 GCA_017354065.1 Solirubrobacterales bacterium | reverse complement strand
TCAGACCGAGCGACGCGGCCGACTCGCCGTCCTTGAACTGCAGCGGCAGCACGCCCATGCCGACCAGGTTGGAGCGGTGGATGCGCTCGAAGGACTCGGCGATCACCGCGCGCACGCCCAACAGCCGCGTGCCCTTGGCCGCCCAGTCACGCGAGGAGCCGGATCCGTACTCCTTGCCGCCCAGCACGACCAGCGGCACGCCGGCCTCCTGGTAGCGCATCGCCGCGTCGTAGATCGACTCGTCCTTGCCGCTGCCGTCGGCCAGGTAGCGGGTCACGCCGCCCTCGGTGCCGGGCGCCAGCAGGTTGCGCAGGCGGATGTTCGCGAACGTGCCGCGCATCATCACCTCGTGGTTGCCGCGGCGTGAGCCAAAGCTGTTGAAGTCGCGCGCCTCGACGTGGTTCTCGTTCAGATATACCGCGGCGGGCCCGCCCTTCTTGATCGCGCCGGCGGGGGAGATGTGATCGGTCGTGACGCTGTCACCCAGCAGCGCGAGCACGCGCGCGTTGACGATGTCCTCAATCGGCTCGGGCTCTTTCGGCAGGTTCTGGAAGAACGGGGGCTGGCGCACGTAGGTCGAGCGCTCATCCCAGTCGAACAACTCACCGGTCGGCACCTCGAGGCTGTTCCAGCGCTCGTCCCCGTCGAACACGGCACCGTAGGACTTGCGGAACTGGTCGGCCTGGACCGCGGACTGGACCGCGTCGGCGACCTGGGCCTCCGTCGGCCAGATGTCCTTCATGTACACGTCGGCGCCGGACGAGTCCTTGCCGAGCGGCTCGTTGTAGAGGTCCACATCCATCGATCCGGCCAGCGCGTAGGCGACCACCAGCGGCGGGCTGGCCAGGTAGTTCATCTTCACGTCCGGGTTGATCCGGCCCTCGAAGTTGCGGTTGCCGCTCAGCACCGAGACGACCGCGAGGTCGGCCTCCTGCACGGTCTTTGAGATCTCCGGGGGCAGCGGCCCGGAGTTGCCGATGCACGTCGTACAGCCGTATCCGACGAGGTTGAAGCCGAGCTTGTCCAGGTACTGGTCCAGGCCGGCGCGCTCCAGGTACTCGGTCACGACCTTCGAGCCCGGCGCCAGCGACGTCTTCACCCACGGCTTGACCTCAAGACCCTTCTCGACCGCGTTCTTGGCCAGCAGGCCGGCGCCGAGCATCACGCTCGGGTTAGACGTGTTGGTGCAGCTCGTGATCGCGGCGATCACGACGTGGCCGTTGTCGAGCTCGATCCCGGACTCCGTCTTGGTGCTCGGCCGGGTCGTCGTGCCGCCCGCCGGCGCGGCGGCATCAGACGCCGGGAAGGACTCATGGCCGGCCTCATCGACACCGTTGGCCGGCAGGTAGGACTTGACGGCCTCCTCGAAGCTCGGCTTCGCGTCGGTCAGGCTGATCCGGTCCTGGGGCCGCTTGGGGCCCGCGATGCTCGGCACGACGCTGGCCAGGTCCAGCTCCAGCGTGTCTGAGAAGGTCGGTTCGTCGGAGTTCTTGTCGTGCCAGAGCCCGTTCTCACGCGCGTAGGCCTCGACCAGCTCGATCTGCTCCTTCGGCCGGCCGGTGAACTCCAGGTAGCGCAGCGTCTCGGCGTCGATCGGGAAGATCGCACAGGTGGAACCGAACTCGGGTGACATGTTGCCGATCGTCGCGCGGTCGGCCAGGGGCAGCCCCGCCAGCCCGGCGCCGTAGAACTCGACGAACTTGCCGACCACGCCCTTCTGGCGCAGCATCTGGGTGACGGTCAGCACCAGGTCGGTGGCGGTCGCACCCTCGGGCAGCGCGCCGTGGAGCTTGAAGCCGATCACCTGGGGGATCAGCATCGACATCGGCTGACCGAGCATCGCCGCCTCTGCCTCGATCCCGCCGACGCCCCAGCCGAGCACGCCGAGGCCGTTGATCATCGTCGTGTGGGAGTCGGTGCCGACCAGTGTGTCGGGGTAGGCCTGGCCGGTGCTCTCGTTCACGAACACGGTGCGGGCCAGGTACTCAAGGTTGACCTGGTGGACGATCCCGGTGTCCGGTGGCACTACTTGGAAGTTGTCGAACGCGGTCTGGCCCCAGCGCAGGAAGCTGTAGCGCTCCTTGTTGCGCTCGAACTCGAGCTCGGCGTTGCGTTGAAATGCCGACGGGTTGCCGAAGGAGTCGACCTGCACGGAGTGGTCGATCACCAGCTCGGCCGGGACCAGCGGGTTGATCTTCTTCGGGTCGCCGCCCAGCGCCTTGATGCCGTCGCGCATCGCCGCGAGATCCACCACCGCGGGCACGCCCGTGAAGTCCTGCATGACCACGCGCGCGGGCGTGAAGGCGATCTCCTTGGAGGGCTCGGCCTTGTGATCCCAGCCGGCCAGCGCCTCGATGTCCTTGGCGCCGACCGCGACGCCGTCCTCGTTGCGCAGCAGGTTCTCCAGCAGGATCTTCAGGCTGAAGGGCAGCCGGGCGACGTCGAACTTGGACTGCAGGGCGTCGATCCGAAAGATCTCATACGACTTGTCGCCTACCTTCAGTGAGGTCTTCGCGCCAAAGCTGTTTGTCGACATAGCGTCTCCTGCCGTCTGGGATCACCGGGTATGCGTTCTACTCTATTGACGCGCCCGCCCGGACGGCACCCGGTCCGGCGTCAGACGGTCCTGGCAACTAGTCAGGTACACCGCTACTTTTATTCCGGGCAGGCAGCGCAACCCCAGGATCACCGCTCCCGACGCCACTGACGCAAGGCACGAACGCCGGCAGTACGCGGCGTGGATCGACTGCGCGGTCTACGGGTAGCTGTGACCAACCAAGCTGATGGCTTCCGGAGTTGACAACCCAAACCCAGCCACGCTGAGCGTGGGGCGGCTGGAGCCGCGCGCGCTCACGGATCGCGTAAGTGCCACAAGGTGGGGTACCTGGGGTTTGTTGGTGCTCGGCTGTCTGTACGCGTTGGTTGACCTGGCATCTGTCAGGACCAACAACATGCTGCCCCAAACGCTGCGACCGGCCACCGGCCTGGGGCATTTGAGTGGCTTTTTGGGCTTCGCGCACTTCCGCCTGTCGGACCTGGTCGCCTCAGTCCTGATCGTCCTGATCGGCCTGCTCTACGTGCTGTTGTTGACCAAGGCCAAGCTGTCTGTACGGCCGCTGTTGTTGACGGTCGGCGTGGCGCTGGCCTTCACCTTCCTGGCGCCGACGCTGTTCTCAACGGACGTGTTCGGCTACCAGGCCTACAGCACGATGTTCCTCAAATACGGTGTCAGCCCGTACACGCACGGGCCCTACCCGACGATGCTCCAGGACCCGCTGTACCCGTACCTGGGCGCAACCTGGATCAAGACGCCGACCGAGTACGGGCAGATCTTCACGATCCTGAGCCTGCCGACGCGGTTCCTCGACGCGGCCTGGTCGGTCCTGTACTTCAAGGGGCTGGACCTGCTTGCGATGGTGGTCACGCTGGGTGCGATCTGGAAGCTCGTCCCCAGCTTCTTTCCGGACGCTTCACCCTCGGTGGTACGGGAGCGGCAGCTGCGCGGGGTCGCCGCCTATGCGCTGAACCCGCTGGTGCTGCTGTACGGGCTGGGGGGCGGGCACAACGACCTGCTTGCAGTGGCGGTGATGTGTGTGGGCATCTACTACTGCCGCGCGCGCGGCCAGATCCGCGGCGGCCCGCTGCTGCTGTCCGCGCCGGCGATCAAGTTGACGACCGCGGTGGCGCTGCCGTTTGTGCTGGCCGATGACCTGCGGCGTGGCCGGCGTGGTTTGCTCAAGGCGCTGGCGGTGACGCTCGTGGTGTTGCTGGTGCTCGGCCTTGCCGTGTTCGGGGTCGCGCTGGTGCACCTGCCGACAACGCTCGCCCAGGCGCAATCTGAGAGCGTCGGCTGGACGCTGCCCGGGACCCTGGAGCGGATCCCGCACCTGCGCGGGCTGGCACAGCCGGTCGGGATCGTGGAGGCTGCGCTGTTCCTGGGGTTGAGCGTGCGTCTGTTGTTGAACGTCTGGAAGGGACGCAGTGACTGGCTCGTGGCCAGCACCTGGTGCACGTTCTTCCTGCTGGTCCTGTCCAGCGGGACGCTGCCGTGGTACTTCAGTTGGCTGGCGGCGCCGTTGGCGATCATCCAGGACCGGCGCCTGGAGCGCTGGGGCCTGTTGCTGGGCGCCTGGATGCTGGTCAGCGTGGTGCTGGACTACATCCCGTCAACGGCCTTGTAGGTGTCGAATTGCACTCAGTGCCAGGCTGAGCTCGCGTGTTGTTTTCTAGCGGCGCGTGGTGGATGGTCCTTGACGACGCCGGACTGACCCACGTTTGCACTGTCCCGCTGGG
>JAFMRN010000054.1 GCA_017354065.1 Solirubrobacterales bacterium | reverse complement strand
GCGGACCGGTGCTCATTTGCTCAAAGCGGTCCGCGGAGCGGCGCTCGTGTCGATTAAGCGCGATTTTCGTGCATCTGTGCACAAAGCTCGCCCGGGCCGGGAGCTTTGTGCAATTCAGCTGCCCTGGTAGTTGCTGTAGAAGGCGCTGCCGAACGGCGTCAGGCTCGGCAGGGCCGCGTAGCCGGTCGGCTTCAGGTGGAAGAGCTGCTCGATCGACAGCAGGACTGAGTAGTTGTTGAAGGTGTCGGCCGCGTCCGGGGTGGCGGCCATCACGTACTTGGACAGGGCCAGCAGGCCGACCTGGCCGCCGCCGCCGGTCTTGGAGCCGTCAAAGGGCACGGTGCCGCTGGGCGCGGCCCCGGACGGCGTCGTCTGGGTGCAGGTGGGGGTCGTGTCGGTGACGGTCGTGGTTGTGGTGGTCGTGCTCGTGCTCGTGCACGGGGTGGTCGTGGTGCTCGTGGATGTCTGGGCCAACGGGGGGACGTCCGCGGCGGGCAGGTTCGGGTAGTGCGCGGGCTGCTCACAGCACGAGGTCTGATCGGCGTTGGGTCCGCTGCTTGGGGCCTGGGCGAAGGTGATCAGGATCATCCCGTCAGCCTTGTAGGCGGGCGAGGCCATGATCTTCGGGACCACCGACTTCAGGAACTTGTCCGACTGGGAGGTGCCGGCCGGCGCGCCCGTGTAACAGGGCGTGTCGCTGCCGTCGTGGCAGGCGTCGGCCTGGATCAATGACACGTTCGGGGTCTTGGCCTTGCTGGACAGGTCGCCGTTCAGCTGGGTCAGGGGCACGTCGTGCGCGCACGCGGCCTTGTCCTGGGTCACGCCGGCGAAGTAGACCAGCGGGTTCCGCCAGGTCGCATACGGGTTGGATGCGGACGGCGCGGTGTTGGCGGCGCCGAGGGCCGGGTGCGAGCAGGCCGCGCGCATCCCCTGGATGTAGCCCTTCCACTTGTACTTGGCGGCGGTCAGCTCGCTCATCAGCGTCGGCGTGCGCTTCGGGATCACACAGCCGCTGCCAGACGCCTGTTGCTGCTTGCCCGGGTTGCCCGGCGCCAATGCGCTGTAGGTCGGGCAGTTCTTGACGGTCTGGGGGTTCGGACCCTGGCCGGACAGCAGCGCCTGCTCATTGGCCAGGTCTCCCTGGCTGGTGCCGTAGTAGGTGGGGACCAGCTCGCCCTTCTGCGCCAAGGTCGTTGACAGGTAGGAGTCCGGGCTGCCGGCACCGAAGGTCTGGTTGTAACCCTGGTCACCGAGCATGATCAGCCACACGTGCTTGATCGGCGGCAGCCCGCTACCGGTGCCGGTGTCGGTGCTCGTGCCGCTGTCCCCGCCGGTCGTCCCGCCCGTGTCCGACCCGCCCGGAGAGGAGCTGCTAGCTGCTGCCGGGGTGGTAATGACATGCCGCTTGGCGGCCGCCTGGATCACCACCTGCTGGATGATCGTCGTCACGGGCGCGGCGCTGGAGGCGGAGCTCGAGCTTGAGCTCGACGAGCCTGAGTCGTCACCCCCGCCGCCGCTGTCGCTAGTGGTTGGAGCCGGGGAACTGACGGGTGCCGCCGCAGCCTGGGCTTGCTGGCTCGGGTGGCCGCCGAAGACCCCGTTCAGCACGTAGTTGATCGGCGCCGTGGCGAAACTGGCGTTGCCGGTGCCGAGCATCGCGCTGAAGCCCAGCACCAACAGCACCGAGGCTGCCAGTGAGCGGGCCGAGGGCATCTGCAAGCGCCGCGTTGGCTCCTCGGGCGGCGCGGCTGCGGGCCGGCGCCGGCCGGCCATCTGATCGAGCGTTGCCTGGACACGCGCGCGACGCGCGCGCACGCGCGTTCCGCAGCTGACGCAGTAGCGCTGGTCTGATGCCAGCGCGGCACTACAGGTTGGGCATGGCAGAGTGGCGCGCATCAGGGCAAGGCAATTTTTCAGCACAACGGCTCAACGGTTGTAAAAAAGGTGTGTTTACCGTAAGTTCACAACCCAGTTTTCTGGCGCGCTAGATTGGCGGGCCGATCTATGACCATTGGCGAGGAACCTCACCCCACAGCCACGCTTCCGGCGGCCAACAGCGACCGCTGCGCGTCCTGCGGGGCCCAGCTCGCGGTCGACCAGCGCTACTGCGTGGAGTGCGGGGCCAGGCGCGGTCAGGCACGCTTCACACTCGCCGGCGGCGACGCGCAGGGCGGGTCCACGCCTCAGGGTCCGCCCAAGAAGAAGCCCTTCTTCAAGGAGCTGTCCTCCAGCGCAACGCTGCTGGCCGGGATCGCCACGCTGTTGCTGGCAATGGGCGTCGGCTTCCTGATCGGCAACCACAACAGCTCGACGCCGCAGAACCCGAAGCCGGCGAACGTCGTGATCACCGGCGCCGGCGGCGGCGGGTCTCAGACCAACTCCGCCGCGGCGACGCCGACGCAGACGACCGCGAGCGCCAACACGCAGACCACCAGCTCACACGCGAACAAGTCCAAGCCCAAGCGCCACGCCAAGGCCAAGGCCAAGAAGGCCAAGACCGCCGCCGCACCCAAGACGATCATCAAGATCACGACCAAGACCAACCCGGCCAACGCGGTCAACGTGAAGCAGGCCGGCGTGCCCAAGCAGTCCTCCGGGGTCTCCCAGGGGGTTGGCACCAAGTGCCAGGCGGGCGGCTTTGGCTGTAAGAACGGCAAGCAGACCGACAACCTCTTCTAGACATGGCACGTCCATTTCCCGGCATCCAGACTGAGCACGACACCACCCAACTCGAGGACCGGCCGGTGGTCGACCTCCAGCGCCGTCGCGACGAGCTCAACGCAAAGGTCGCGGAGCTGCAGTGGGACCTGGGCGGGATGGTCTATGAGATGGCGATCCGCAACCGGCTGAAGGCCGACGTCATAGTCCAGCACGCGGCCAAGCTCCAGGACGCTGACGCCGAGCTGTCCGAGGTGGAGCGGATCCTCACGCTCGAGCAGACCTCGACGGCGGGCGCCTGCCCGTCCTGTAACGCCCCGCACTCCAGCGGCGCCGCGTTCTGCTGGCAGTGCGGGACGCCGATCCTGCGCCAGGCCGACACGTCGGAGCTGTTCGGGACCTGAGGCGGCGTTGCTGCAGGTCGCGGAGCTCAAAGCCCGCGACCTGGCCCTAACCGAATTGGCCCGTGATGTAGTCGTGCGTGCGCTGGTCCGCGGGCCGCGAGAACAGCTTGTCGGTGCTGTCGTACTCGATCAGCGTCCCGGCCCGGTTCTGGTCGAGTGAGAAGAACGCGGTGCGGTCGGCGACGCGGATCGCCTGCTGCATGTTGTGGGTGACGATCACGATCGTGTAGCGCAGCTTCAGGTCGTGGATCAGTGCCTCAATGGACGCGGTCGCGATCGGATCGAGCGCGGAGGCGGGCTCATCCAGCAGGAGCACATCCGGCTCGATCGCGATCGCCCGCGCGATGCAGAGCCGCTGCTGCTGGCCGCCGGACAGGCCGAGCGCCGAGGAACCCAGGCGGTCCTTGACCTCATCCCAGAGTGCGGCGGAGCGCAGCGCCCGCTCAACGCGCGCATCCAGGTCGGCCTTCATCCCGAGGTTGCGCGGCGCCCAGGCGACGTTGGCGAAGATCGACTTCGGGAACGGGTTGGGCTTCTGGAAGACCATCCCGATCCGGCGGCGAACCTCGACGCGATTCGCCTGCGCGCCGTACAGGTCGTGGCCGTGGTAGGTCAGGTTGCCGCCCAGCTTGAATCCGTCGATTGAGTCGTTCATCCGATTCAGACAGCGCAGGAACGTTGACTTGCCACAGCCCGAGGGGCCGATCAGCGCGGTCGCGTAGTTGCGGTAGATGTCAAAGGACACGTTGTCCAGCGCGCGGTTGGCGCCGTAGTCGACCGAGACCCTGTCCGCGTGAAAGACGACCTGGCGCTCCACCTCGGCGGGGGTAGTCGGCCGGCGGCCGTTCAACACAAAACGCTCGTATGTCTCGACGCTCATAAACCCAGTTTCCGGTTGTTTCGTGTCAACAGTACTCGCGCCGCGATGTTCGCGGCCAGGATGATCACCATCAGGACAAAGGCGGCACTCCAGGCGGCCGCGGCCTGACCGGTGTCGAGCAGCGTGAACAGGTGCTGGGCCAGGTTCGGAATGCCCTGGGTCGGGTCGATCTGGACCGAGCTCGCCGCGAAATCCGGGCCTGCCGTGAAGATCACCAGCGCCGCGTCACCCGCGGCACGTGCGGTCGCCAGGATCGTCGCCGTCAGGATCGCGCCGCTCACGGCCGGCAGCACCAGGCCGACGATCGTGCGCCAGCGGGCCACCCCGAGTGCCTCCGCGCCATTACGCATCGGCTCGGGAACGCTGCGCAGCGCCTGGAGCGTGGTGGCGGCTATCAGCGGCATCTCCAACAGCGCCATCGCGACGCCGCCGGCCAGCGCCGACTGGTGCCAGTGCTTGACGATCAGGATCACCACGAACACGCCCAGCAGGACCGGGGGCAGACCGGCCATCAACTCCAGGGCGACTTGGAAGGCGCGCGCCAGGCGCGCTGAGGCGAACTCGGCCAGCGCCAGCGCGGTGAGCACGCCGATCGGCAGCGCGATCAGCACCGCGATCAGGGCCAGCTCGGCGGTGCCGACTATGTCCGGCCCGATCCCGGGCGCGCCGCCGAACAGGAACGCGAAGCTCAGCTTCGACGCGCCGTTCACCGCGCAGTAGAGGATCAGGATCGCGAGCACCACCACGGCCAGGCCGCAGGCCAGGACGGTGCCCGACACGAAGATGCGGCTGATCAGCTGGCGCCGCGCCAGGTTCCCGCTGGCGCTGAGGGCGTGTGCCGGATCCGGGGTGAGCGCGCTCATCTGAACTTAGCCTTGAAGTCGCCGGCGATCCAGCGTGCGGCCAGGATCGTGACCACCACAAAGACGAGCAGGATCAGCGCCAGGTAGTACAAGGACGCACCCTCGAGCTTGGTCACGGGGGTCGCCGGGTCGTTGGCCGCGATCATCGACGCGAGCGTGTTGCCGCCGAGGAACAGGCTCGCGTGAATCACGCCCTGGTTCTGGCCGCCGACCACCTGCTCCACGGCTATCGCCTCACCGACCGCGCGGCCGAGCCCCAGCATGCAGGCCGCCGTCACCCCGGAGCGTGTGACCGGCAGCACGACCCCGCGGATCATCTCCCAGCGCGTCGCTCCCAGCGCCTCCGCGCCGTCGCGCAGTTCTTGAGGAACTGCGCTGAACAGGTCGCGGCTCAGTGCGGCGATGATCGGCACGATCATGATCGTCAGTACCGCGCTGGCGGCGAACAGCGAGTTGCCGGCGGTGTAGGTCTTGGCAAAGATCGGGATCCAGCCCAGCACCGCGTGGATCACCGGGTCGACCGTGCTGTGGAAGAACGGCAGGATCACCAGCACGCCGATCAGCCCCAGGACCACGCTCGGCATCGCCGCGAGCAGCTCCACCAGCGGGCCGATCAGGCCGGCCGGGGAGACGCGCCATCTGCCTCCGAGCGTGACGCGCCTGGGGGCGACGATCGCCAGGAACAGCCCGATTGAGACGCCGAGAACGGTCGAGAAGATCAGGCTCAACAGGCTCGTGACGACCGTGCCGTACATGTACAGCGGCGCGCCGTAGGACTCGGCGGTCGTCGCGCCCTGGGCAGGAGGGTTCCAGTCACTCGAGCGCGTCAGGAAGCCGAGCCCGAAGCGGTTGATCGCGGGGCCGGCGCCGACGATGACCTGCTCAACGATCGCGGCCAGCGCGACGAACAGCAGCAGCCCGGCGCCGAGGCAGAGCACCCGCAGGGCGATGTTGACCCGCCGGTCGGTGCGGTTCAGTGCGCGGCGTCGCATGCGTGCAAGCCGCGCGGGGTTGAGATCTTCTGATGCGAGAGTCGACAAGAGCGGCGGCCAGCGTAAAGAAGCGAACGCCGCTTGAGCTCATCCCGAAACCCAAGACACAACTTTCCCACATTTTGGTCACACCTTGGTTACAAGCGTCGTATGACCGCTTTTTGCAGGGCCGTATTACAGATTTTCCAACGTTTGGTAACACCAGGGCAACACTCGGCGCTCGGGCTTCGAAGATGCTGTCTGAGAACTGCGCTTTTGCGCGTAGCTTTCCGTCACTCGCCACGGTCATCAGGCGAGCTAACCACCCTCATTTCCTTTGAAAGGACCAACTTTGCATCTGAAGAGGATGATCTGCGTGGGTGCGGCCGTCATGGGCGTGTCCGCTTCCACTGGGGTCGCCGCGGCGTCCGCCGCACCCGTGAAGGAGGCCGGATCCTCCTTGGTGTACCCGCTGGTCGCGATCTGGTCGCTGCATTACAGCGGCGCCACGATCCAGGCGGCGGCAGGCGGGTCGTCGGTCGGCATTGCGGATGCCGCCCAGCCGTCGGTCGACATCGGTGCTTCCGACGCTCCGGAGACGCCGGCACAGTACGGCCAGAACCACGGCCAGGTGGTCGAGATCCCCTGGGCGCTGTCAGCCACCACCGCCGCTTACAACATCCCCGGTGTCAACGCCAACGGCCTGAAGCTGTCAGGCAAGGTGCTGGCTGAGATCTACACGGGCCGGATCAAGAGCTGGAACAACTCGACGATCATCAGGGCGAACCCGCACTACAAGAAGGCGCTGCAGCGGGCCGGCAAGATCACCCCGGTATTCCGCTCTGACGGGTCGGGCGACTCCTACGCGTTCCAGCGGTTCCTGACCTTCGGATCCGCTCACGCCTGGAGCAAGGGTTACTCCGTGTCCTTCCCCGGACCCAGCAACGGTGTCGGTGAGAACGGCAACGCCGGGGTCGCCGGCGAGGTCAAGAAGGTCCGGGGCTCGATTGGCTACATCTCCGGTTACTACGCCCTGACCCAGCACGTGAAGGTCGCCGCGGTTGAGAACGCCGCCGGCAAGTACGTGCTGCCGAACCCGAGCGCGATCCTCGCGGCCTCCAAGTCCGCGTCGCACATCTCGGGCCAGGGCCCCGGGTTCACCGGGCTGCCGATCACGTACCCGTCACGGAAGTTCAGCACGGCGTACCCGATCTCCACCTACACCTACGCACTGATCAACAAGAACGGTCACAACCTCGGGGCTGTGAAGAGCTTCCTGTCCTGGGTGATCAACTCCAACGGCGGCCAGAGGTACGGTTTCAACACCGACTTCATCCAGCTGCCGGGCGGCGTTCGCGCTGCCGACCAGGGCCTGATCAACAGCCTCTAGGTATTTGCGCCCCGGTCCGGCTTCCAGTCGGGCCGGGGCGTCAGCGTTTCAGGGGGCTTACACCGCCGGAAGCGGCTCGCGGCCGCCGATGATGCGATCAAAGCGCCAGCCTTTCAGCTGGTCGCGGCTGCCGGCCAGGCCGACAACCACCGCGCCTGTGCCCTGCTCTATCGCGGCCAACAACGCCGCTAGGCGGGAGCGCAGTGCGCGTCCCCGCGCTGAGTCGTCCTCGGCCCAGTCTGGGGTGTCGCCCTCAACCAGTACGGTGACTCGGTCAGGGTGACGTCGTGCTATCTCGGCGACCAGCTGATCATCTTCGTTCGTCGAATCGACAATCGCGAGTAGGTCACTCATGGCAATGAGTCTGCGCCGAGGTTGTTAAATCAGCCTTAATGGAATCGAGGAACTGTGCCGGAGCTACCTGAGGTCGAGATCACCGCACGGTTGATCGGCGCGGCTGTTTCGGGCGTCGAGATCGAGTCGGTGCTGGCACCCGGGATCAACGCGCTGAAGAGCTTCGACCCGCCTCTGAGTTCGGTTGTCGGCCTGCCGGTTGCCGGGGTCCGGCGGCGGGGCAAGCTGTTCCTGGTGGACGTGGGCGATGAGCTCACGTTCCTGATCCATCTGATGTCCGCCGGCCGGCTGCAGCTGTGGGACAAGCGCGCGGGGTTGCGGGACAGGACCTCGCGGCTGCTGGTGCGGCTGGCGGACGGGCGCGAGCTGCGCCTGCGCGAGTTCGGGACCCGCCAGCGGGCGTGGGTGAGCCTGCTGCGCCGTTCTGGGGTCGAGGCTGATCCGGCGGTGGCTGAGCTCGGCCCGGAGGCGTGGCCTTCACCGCCGGCGATCCCCGGGGACGCGCGGCCGTTGTACACGTCGCTGCGCGACCAGCACGCGATCGCCGGGATCGGGCGCTCCTGGGTCGATGAGATCCTCTGGAGTGCCCGGCTGTCGCCGTTCAAGCGCGGTGCCGATCTGTCCGCGGCGGAGAGCTCTGCTCTGCGGGAGGCGATTGCCTCGCGGTTGGGCGAGGCAATCGCTGTCTATGAGCGCGATCTGGCCCTGCCCCTGCCGGACAAGCTGCCCTTACCGCTCCAGGTGCACCGCCACAACGGGGAACCCTGCCCACGCTGTGGCACGGTGATTGAGGCGGTGTTCTATGAGGACTACGTGATGTGTTACTGCCCTCAGTGCCAGACCGAGGGCAAGGTCCTCAAGGACCGGCGCCTCAGCCGGCTGCTCAAGTAGCCCCGATCAGCTCCCGGGACTCGGCGATCTCCGGGCCGACTCCGAGCTCCTGTTCGGTCTTGGCCCCCTGGGCACGACGCTCCTCGAGCAACTGCTTGAAGCGCGCGTACTCCTCACGCGGGGGCAGCAGACCCTGGCGCTCGCGTGACTCCTTGGGGGAGTACGTGTGCGGGTCTCGCGGCGGCACACCGAGCACCGCCGGCCCGGCGACCTGCACGGCTGAGGGCGCCGCGACATTGAGGATGTTCGCGAGGACGATGTTGGGCAGTGCGCCCAGCCCCCGATACAGCGCGCGCGTCGCAAAGATGGCGGCTGCGTCGGTGATCGGCCCCTGCTCAATGCCGCCGAGCTTGCGCTGGTACTTCGGGTAGGTGGCGATCACCGCACGCCGGTGAAGGTTCACCAGGGCCTTGCGCAGCGGCTTGAGCAGCGTGATGTCCTTGCCGGGCAGCAGATACTCAACCCCGTCGAGGATGAAGTCCATCATGAACTGCGCCTGCTCGGAGCCGGCCAGCTTCGGGCGCCAGGACTCGAAGTACTCGCGGACCTGCTCACGCGTGCGCGGAACGTCCTCGACGTTGATCGTCTGCAGCTCCGCGTCAATCGCGCACTCCGCCCAGTACTGGTTCTCCTCTTCCTCGGTCAGCTTGCCGGGGCCGAACTTCTCGTAGCAGTAAAGGATCGAGTGCCAGGCGGTGATGTGGATCCAGAGCTGGGAGTCCGGGTCGTTGGCGTCATAGCGCCCGCCGGTGACCGGGTCGTTGCCGACGGCCTTGGCGTGGACCTTGACCAGCACGTTGGCGGTCTTGGTCGCATCGTCGCTGGCGCCGAACTTGCCGAGCGCGAAGTAGGACATCGTTCGGTCATAACGCGTTGCGGGGCGCCTGACCACGTCACCGGTATCGACCACGGCGGCCGCGAGGTTCGGGTCGAGGTGCTCGATCACCGTCGCGCGGATGAAACCCAGCCCATAAGACGTCGGGTAGGACCAGACTTTCCAGGTGACGGAGTCCGGGCCGAAGAAGCCGTAGTCGGCGGCCGGCTCTGTGTTCTTGCGTGTGATCAGCTTCGGTGCCATGTCACAAGAGTGTAGCTACGTTGCCGTACATACGGCGCTGTAACGAGCTGGTCGGTGGCGCACGGATAACCTCTGCGGGGTGACGACAGAGGCGAGCTCACGCCAACCCAGGCTTCCGCTGGAGGTCCGTCGTCAACAGGTTCTGGACGCCGCCCTTGACCTGATCGTGGAGAAGGGGTTCGCGGGGACGACGATGGAGGCGATAGCGCGCCGAGCCGGCCTTGCCAAGCCGGTGGTCTACAACGCATACCGGCGGTTGGGGCCGTTGCTGGAGGCGTTGATCGCGCGCGAGCAGGCGCGTGCGCTGGAGCCGTTGCTGGCGCCGCTGCCGAATGAGGAACTTGCCTCCACCGAGCCCGAGGAGGTGCTGCGCGCCTGGATCGAACGGATGGTGCAGTCGATCCAAGCCGACCAGCGGCTCTGGCGCCTTGTCCTGATGCCGCCCGAGGGTGCGCCCCGGCAGCTGCAGGCCGCGATCCGCAACGGCCGCGAACAGGCTCGCGGACGGCTGGTCGAGCTGATCGTGCCCGCGCAGTCTGCGCGCCCGGGATTGGCGGAGCTGGACCCTGGCTGGCTGGCCCACGCGGTACTTGCGGTTTGCGAGCACTTTGCGCGGGAGATGCTGGCCGAGCCCGAGGAGTTCACGCCTGCGCGGCTGCATGACTTCGCACAGCGGATGCTGGCGCTGATCTCCTGATGCAGGTTCGGGTCGCTCGACACACGGAGCGGCTGGAGGAGGTCGTCTCCTTCTATCGCGACCGGCTCGGGCTGCCGGAGCTCGGGCGGTTTGCAGGCCACGACGGATATGACGGCGTGTTCCTGGCTCTGCCTGGGACCGGTGCGCATCTGGAGTTCACCACCGGGGGTGATGCCGGCGGGCCCGAGCCACACCCGGAGTCGCTGCTTGTCCTGTACCTGGACTCTCAGTCCGAGCTCGATGATCTGGTGGCCCGGATCGGGAGCGCGCCGATGGTTCCGGCGAACCCCTACTGGCGCTCGCGTGCTGTGGCGTTTGCGGATCCTGACGGGTTCCAGGTGATCCTGACGGTGTCGAAATGAACAAAGCTCCCGGCGGGGGGCG
>JAFMRN010000228.1 GCA_017354065.1 Solirubrobacterales bacterium | reverse complement strand
CCCCCCGACCGTCCACTGCTAAGATACTTGCCAGCAAGCAAGTATCAGGAGGTGGACATGACCGCGAAGACTGAAACCGACACCGCACAGCGGCTGCGGATCGCGGTCATGCGCCTCGCGCGGGTGCTGCGCTCGACCGAGGCCGGCGTGGCCGCGGACCTGACCCCGACGCGCGTCGCGGTGCTGTTGAACGTGATGCGCAACAGCCCCGTACGGCTCGCCGACGTCGCCTCCCAGGAGGGGCTGAACCCGACGCTGCTGTCACGCACGGTCGCACACCTCGAGGAATCGGGGCTCGTCAGCCGCAGCGCGGATCCGGATGACCGGCGCAGCGCCTGGCTCGAGATGACCGCCGAGGGCAAGCGGCTCGCGACCAAGATCCGCAAGCAGCGCACGGCCGCGGTGGAACGCGGACTGGCGCAGTTGAGCGCGGAGCAGCGCGAGCAGCTGGAGGGAGCGCTGCCCGCACTTGAGCGCCTCTACCAGGAGCTCGGCGAGTGATCGCGCGGATCTCCAAGAAGACCTTCGCCTCCCTGGCGGTTGCCAACTACCGCCGCTACATCGCGGGCCAGTCGATCTCGCTGATCGGCACGTGGATGCAGATGACCGCGATGTCATGGCTGGTGCTGGAGCTGACCCACTCGGCCACGATGGTCGGTGCGGTCGTAGCCGCGCAGACGCTGCCGGTGCTGCTCCTGGCTCCCTACGGCGGCGTGATCGCGGACCGGGTCGACAAGCGGAAGATGATGATCTGCCTGCAGACCGCGATGGGACTCCAGGCGCTGATCCTGGGGCTCTTGACGGTAACCCACGCGATCGAGGTCTGGGAGATCGCCGTGCTGGCCGCGCTGCTGGGGCTGAACAACGCTTTTGAGAACCCGTCGCGCCAGTCATTCATGCTGGAGCTGGTCGGGCCCGAGCACCTGCGCAACGCGGTGTCGCTGAACTCGACGCTCGTGAACGTCGCGCGGATCATCGGCCCGGCGATCGGGGGCCTGCTGATAGCGGCGGTCGGCAGCGGGTTCTGTTTCCTGTTCAACGCGCTCAGCTTCGTGGCGGTCGTCAGCTCGCTGCTGCGACTCGACACGACCGCGCTGTCACCGGTGCCGCCGACGCCGCGCGGCAAGGGGCAGCTGCGCGCCGGCCTCAAGTACGTGGCGCGCACGCCGGGCCTGGCGATCCCGCTGGCGATGATGGCGGTCGTCGGCTGCCTCACCTACGAGTTCCAGGTGACGCTGCCCTACATGGCCTCGCGCGGGCTGCACGCCGGCTCCAGCGGCTATGGCTTCATGACCGCGGCGATGGGCCTCGGGGCCGTGATCGGCGGGCTGGTGGCCGCGACCCGCGGCAACACCGGGACTCGCAGGCTGATCGTCTCGCTGAGCGGTTACGGCGTCGCGATGGCGCTGGCCACCCTGGCGCCGTGGCTGTGGACCGAGCTGCTGGCGCTGACCCTGGTCGGCGCCTCATCCGTGACCTTCATGTCGTCTGGCAACGCGACGCTGCAGCTGCGCGCCGATCCCGGGATGCGCGGGCGCGTGATGTCGCTGTGGTTCGTCGCCTTCCAGGGCTCGACGCCGATCGGCGGGCCGATTGTCGGCGCGGTGATGAGCGCCGCCGGCGCGCGGGCCGGGCTCGGGCTCGGCGCGGTCAGCTGCTTTCTCGTAGCCGGCGCAGCGGGCTTAGCCCTCCGGGCGCTGGCGAGTTCCCGGGACGCAGCGGCGTCGGCGCCGGCGGATCCGGAATATCAGGCAGGCCCGGCGTTGGATCCTGCTCGGGCAGATCAGGCGGCCCCATCGTCGCTCGCATCTGTTTGAGGTAGTCGGAGCGCTCGAAGTGGAGCAGGTGGCTGCCCGGGAACCAGTGCAGCTCGGGCTCGCCCCAGTGCTTCCACAGCGCCTCTGACTGGGCGGGGGGCGCCATAGCGTCACCGGAGCCGCCGATGATCAACAGGCGGTCGCGGTCCAGCAGGACCGGGTAGTTCAGCGGGCTGTGCAGGGCGGAGGCGCGGGCCAGCAGCTCCTTCGGGATGCCCTTGACGTGCTCCAGCAGGTCGGTGCCGGTGTTTGCCGGGAACCAGTCCTCGATCAGCGTCGGCAGGTCGGTCACAGCCGCGTTGGGGATCGCGAAGTCAAGGCGTTCATCGACCGCCGCCAGCAGCGCGGCCGTGTATCCGCCGAGGCTCAGGCCGGTGACGCCGATGCGCGGCGCGCCCTTGCGGATCAGGTAGTCGATTGAGACGCGCAGATCACAGACCGCCTGGGTCATCGCCTCGGCCAGCTGGCTGAAGCCGTGGCTGAACAGCTCGGCGCCGTTGAACGGGGTGCTGCGGTTGCTGCGCCCGCCGTGGAAGGGCAGCAGGAACATCAGCACGTCCCAGCCGAGCTCGAAGAAGTGGCGCAGGCGGAAGAAGGCGGCGTTGAACGCCGCCGAGGAGGCGCTGAAGCCATGGATCACTATCAGCGTGGCGTGCGGGCCGTCATCGTGGCGCCAGTACTGGGCGCGCGCGGTCGCGTTGTTGGAGCTGGGCCGGAAGCGCGGTTGCAGATCCGGGTGCAGCGGTTCAAACGGGCTGTGGAAGCGCAGCTGCTCGATCCGGCCGCCGGGCAGCGCCGCTCCGGGGCGGCTGTGCACGGGGATCGGGGAGGGCGGCGGCGCGAACACCTTCGCCGGATCATGCGCGGCCGCCAGCGCCGCGTAGTACTCAAGCCGCCGACGCTCGGCCCGGGAATCCAGCAGCAGGCTGCCGGGCATCATGGCCGCGGTCAGGGTCGAGGCAAGCGTCGTACGCACGACGACGTCCCCGAGCCTCGCGGCTGAAATAAGCGTCCTTGCCCGCATTTGCATGGCGCGGCGACATTAGCCCTTTGAGGCGACGCGATGCGCCGGTTGTGAGCGAGAGTTTGTGTGTCAGCGAGATTTCCGCGGGAAACTACTCATCTGGGTCTCGGTAGGTCAGCGCCCCGCCGATGGTGATCGCGAAGAACAGCACTATCACCACCGCGACCACGTCCAGCGGCGTCAGCCCGGCGTGGGCGACGTCATAACAGGTCAAGCCCAGGACCCCGGCGATGAAGACCATCAGTACTACGAGCAGGACGCGGCGCATCGGCTGGTTGTAGCGGATCGAGCCGGTGGCTCAGCCGCTTGAGTCCTGGACCCTGACTATCTGCCAGGGGTTCTGCTCGTCCCCGTCCAGGGCCAGCAGCCAGTGCTCGGTGAAGTTGGCCGTCTGGGTATCCGAGCCGGCCACGATCGCGGCCGTGGCCCGGTTCTGCAGGTAGCGCCGGCCGCGGATCTCGACGCTGACGCCCATGGTCGGCGGGGTCGCGCGCGGGTCCAGATCGACGATCCGGATCTGCTTGACCTCCGGCCCGCGGACCACCAGGCGGCTGTCGGGGCCCAGCGGGTAGAGCAGCTTGCGGACCGCGTCGGGTCTGGCAAGCCCCTCAAGGTTGCTGGTCGAGCCGTCGATCGCCTCAGACCAGGCGTCAACCGCGCGCCGCGCCGCGATCTCCAGCATGTCCGGGGAGAAGCGGGCGTCCGCGAGGCCCATGTCCCGAGCCGCGGCCTGAGCGTCGCTTGACAGCTCGACCGGCACCAGCTCAGCAACGTTCGTGCCGGCCGGAGCCGCGTCGGCGTTGGCGAGCTCGACCATCGACTCGTCGTGGAGGGCCTCGCGGTCCGACCAGTCGGTGGCGACGATCTTGTCGCGCAGCGCGTGAGCGCCCTCTGAGCCCTGTTCGATCGAGTCGAGCTGCCATTCGTCGCCCCTGGGCTTCAGCGTCCAGAACTCGCGCACGTTCACGTTCTCGGAAGCCTGGCCGCTCTGTTTGAGGTGGTTGCCGGCGCGGTCGACGACGTAGTCACGGAGCTTGGCCTTGACCTGCACGACTACCTGGTCGTTGGCCTCACCCTCGCGGTTGACCAGCCCGACGAGGTTGACCTCGGGGCCGTCAAGGATCTGGACGTGGTTGTGCCAGCCGCGCGCGGCCATGTCCTGGAGGCGGAGATCCCACTCCTGGGCGAGCCGCGGGGTCAACAGCTCGTGCAGCTGGGCGCGGTCGGCGTTGTTCCAGGCCTTCTGCACGGCGACGAACAGGTACTTGGCGGACATTCGCAGCGTGTCCGGGTTGAAGCGCGCGTCATCCTCGGCCGCCTCGGCCGCCGCCAGCTCGACCTGGCGCTCGCGCTTGGCGGTCTTGTTGGTGTTCTCCCGGCCGGCCTGGGCGCGGCTGCGGCGGGCGCGCTGGAACGCCGGCCAGTAGCGGACCAGCAGGAAGATGACGATCACGATCACGACGATCACCAGCAGCGACCCGC
>JAFMRN010000053.1 GCA_017354065.1 Solirubrobacterales bacterium | reverse complement strand
CAAAGCCAGCAGCGGCGCCACCATACTCTTGAGCCCGGCCTGTGCGAGCTTTGATCAGTTCGCGAACTTCGAGGCCCGTGGCGACGCCTTCCGGGAGCTGGTCACATGACCGCTATCAG
Organism: Solirubrobacterales bacterium; assembly: GCA_017354065.1. GTDB lineage: Bacteria > Actinomycetota > Thermoleophilia > Solirubrobacterales > Solirubrobacteraceae > Palsa-465. Next base: position 10,510 of record JAFMRN010000053.1, on the reverse strand, counting down.
CGCCAGGCGCGTGACGCGCCGGACCCAGCCGCCGCTGGAGCACCGCGTGCTGATGACCGCGACGCTGCTGTTGCTGGCGTACGGCGCGGTGATGGTCTACTCGGCCTCCAGCCCCGCGGGCGTGATCAGCGGGCACGGCTTCGGTACCGGCGAGTTCTTCATGTACCTGCTGGCGGCCGGCATCGGCCTGGTGGTGATGCGGATCGCGGAGCGGCGCGGGCTGGCGCTGTTGACCCCGCAGGTGACCAAGGCCCTGTTGTGGGCGTCATTCGGCCTGCTGGCACTGGTCCTCGTGCCACACATCGGCGTGTCCGTGGCCGGTGCGCGGCGCTGGATCGGGGCCGGACCGGTGCAGTTCCAGCCCTCCGAGCTGATGAAGGTCGCGCTGATCCTGTACGTCGCGCGGTATGTCGCCGAGAACCCGCGGCGTATCCACCGTGGGATCAGAAAGGCGCTCGCGCCGGTGCTGGTCGTGACCGCGCCCGCCTGCCTGCTGATCTACCTGGAGCCCGACCTCGGCACCACGCTGGTCGTCGCCGGCACCGTCGCCGCGCTGCTGATCGCCGGCGGCGTGCCGATGCGCTACCTCGGGATCGTGGCCGCGGTCGTGGTCGCGGCGATCATCCTGCTGGTGCTCGGCTCCGCCTACCAGCGGGCGCGCCTGACCTCGTTCCTGCACCCCTGGGCGAGCATCAAGACGACCGGCTTCCAAAGCGTTGAGGGGCAGGTGGGGATCGGTTCCGGCGGCTTCTTCGGCGTCGGGCTCGGCAAGGGCGTGATCAAGGACTTCTACGTGCCGGAGGCCCAGACCGACTTCATCCTGGCGGTGATCGGCGACGAGCTCGGCGTGATGGGGATCATGTTCGTGGTGGTGCTCTACGGGATGCTGGCCTTCGCCGGGTTGCGCACGGCACGCAAGGCCGCCACGCGGTATGGCAAATTGGTCGCGACTGGGGTTACCTCGCTGATTCTGTGCCAAGGCCTGCTGAACATCTTCGTCGTGCTGGGGATCGCGCCGCTGACCGGCGTGCCGCTGCCGTTCCTGTCTTATGCGCCGACCTCACTGGTCGTGCTGCTGGGCGGCGTCGGGCTGCTGGCGAACATCTCACGGCCCTCTGCCCAGGAGCTGCGGGCCGTCGACCGCGAGGCCGGGCGCGCACAAACACAGGCTGCGAACTATGAGCGCTCCGAGGATCGTGATCGGCGCCGGCGGGACCGCCGGTCACGTAGTCCCGGCGCTGGCGGTCGCAGACGCGCTGCGGGCTGACGGCGCCGAGGTCCACTTCATCGGCGGCAACCGGGCTGAGGCGAAGCTCGTGCCTGAGGCCGGTTATGAGTTCCACCAGCTCAATGTTGTGTCGCTGCCACGGCGCAAGCCGCTGGCCGCCGCCCGCGCGGTGGCGACCGACACCAGGGCGCTGGGGCGTTGCCTCAGCCTGATCGGGCAGCTCGCGCCCAGCGCGGTGATGGGCGGCGGCGGGTACGTCGCGGGTCCCGTCGGGCTGGCGGCGCGGATCCGCCGGGTGCCGCTGGTGCTGACCGAGCTCGACAGCCACCTGGGCCTGACCAACAAGCTGCTTGCCCCGGTCGCCCGGCGCGTGTGCCTGGCACTGCCGATCCCCGGCACCGAGAACGCGCCGCCCGGCCGCTTCCTGATCACCGGTCGTCCCGTGCCGCCGCTGAACACCGATCGCGCCAGCGCGCGCCGGCGCTTCGGTGTGGCGGACTCCGAAACGCTCGTCGTTGTGTTCGGCGGGTCGCTGGGAGCGCGCTCGATCAACTTCGCGGCGCTGGAGGCCTTTGCCGGGGCGCCGTTCCGGGTCCTGCACGCCGCCGGTGAGCGCGACCTGCCGCTGCTGGAGGAGCGCGGCGGCGCGCCCGGCCCGCACTATGACCTGCGCGGCTACATCGACGGGTTCGTCGACGCGCTCGTCGCCGCTGACCTGGTTGTGGCGCGTTCAGGGGGGTCGATCTTTGAGATCGCGCTGGCCGGCAAGCCCTCGATCCTGGTGCCCTACCCGCACGCGACCGCCGACCATCAGACAACCAACGCCCGGTATCTGGCGGACGCGGGCGCGGCGTTGATCGTCCCCGATCAGCAGCTCAGCGCCGAGCGGCTCGGCTCCGAGGTCGGCCAGCTGCTGTCCGATCCCAAGCGGATGGCGGCGATGGGACGGGCCGCGGCAGGGCTCGCGCGTCCGCGGGCGGCGGAGGACATCGCCGCCGAGGTGCTGGCCGCCGCCGGCTAGCTACCAGGGCTCTGATTTGTATCCGGGGCCGTACTGGCTGTTGGCGTGCGCGCCGAGGCTCACGCCCAGCTCGGGCCAGTAGCCCGACGCCGGCCCGCCGTGGCAGGTCCCGACGCTGAAGCCCGGGGGGTAGGTCCAGGTGAAGCCGTCCAGGGGGTAGGCGGCGGCCTTGCCCGGCAACGCCGGCGTGGTGGTCGGCCTGACTCCGAGACCGCGGTCCGGCGGGTTGCAGAGCTGCTCGATCCCGTAGCGGGCCTTGTTCTCGTGGTACAGCGGGCCGCGGCCGTTGTCGGCCGTGTTGATCACAAAGTGCGCGCCGCCGGTGCGGCGCGAGATCTGCTCGGCGTACGCCCACTCGTTTGAGTCCCATTGGAAGTGCGTGTCGTTGGTGAAGAAGCCCTGGGCGTCGTGGATCCCGCCGGGGTTCAGCACGGAGGCGGCGTAGGCGGCGTCCTGGGAGTCGTCATAGCCGCCCTCTATGTACACGACCGTGTGCGGATTCCGTTCGAGCGTGTCGACCTCGTACTTCATCAGCGCCTCCCAGGCGCCCAGCGACTGCTTGGAGGCCATGCAGTGGGATGCGCCGACCGCGTCCTCCTCGGCGTAGACGATCATCGGATTGGCGGCGATCGCGTCCGAGACCGCGTTGATCTGGGCCTTGAACTTCGGCGCGTAGGCGTCGATTTTTGCCGTGGTCGCGCAGCCGCCCAGCGTCGGCTGCAGGAAGTAGGTGCTGAGCTGCATCACAGAGCCCGGGTCCTGGGGCCAGAGCTGGCAGACGAACTTCCGCGTCTGCGCGTAGATGTCAGCGGGCGCGCCGCCGCCGCTGGTGGCGTTCACGCGGACGGTCGCCGGCTGTCCGGCTGACTTCTCCAACTCGTGCACCTGGTATTGGACGTGCTTGGAGTAGTGGGGCAGCTTCCTGTCGACCCACTTCAAGAAGTCCGCGTAGGACTCCGAGTCCGGGAAGCCGCGCAGCGCCACGCCGGTGTTCAGCTTTTGGTTCCTGTCGGTTCCCAGCAGGTGGATGATCGCGCCCGCGGCCGCGCTGTGGCTGGGGCCGGCGACCCACAGCTTGGCGCCGCGGATCGGGTCGTTGGTGCCGGGCGGGTTGGCCAGCGCCAGGGGGTTTGACGGATCGCGGGCGGCGGGCTCAGCGGTGTCGTTGCACTGCTTGCCCATGGTCTCGGCGTGGCCGGCGGGCGCGTGGGACATCCCGATCGCGAGCAGCACGATCAGCAGCATCCCAAGGGTTAGAGGTATCCGCTTCAGAGTCATTGCCTAGAGCCCCTGCTTCATCTAGTTGATCGACCGTTGAAAGAGCAGCCTTTAATCGGCTGCTCCCGGCACGCCTGGCTGAGCCGCCCGGTCCGGCAGATAAGCTCAGGCAATGCTGTTTGGCTCAGAACACGTAGAGCGCTATGTCGCAACCGGCGGCACCGAAGGACACGAGTGGCAGGGTACCCGTTGTCTGCTTTTGATGACTACTGGGCGCAAGAGCGGTGAACAGCGCGTCGCGCCGCTGATCTACGGCCGTCTCGGCGACGATTACCTGGTGGTCGCGTCCAAGGGCGGGGCGCCGGATCACCCCGGCTGGTACAAGAACCTCGCCGCGCGGCCGCGGGTCCGCGTGCAGGTTCTGGATCAGGTCTTTGAGGCCGAGGCACACGACGCCGAAGGCGCCGAGCGTGAGCAGGCCTGGGCGATCATGGTCAAGGAATGGCCGTCCTATGAGGAGTACCAGGCCAAGACCGAACGCCAAATTCCGGTGGTCGTGCTCCGCCGGGTCTGACGCCTTGACGTCAGCGAAGAAGCCCTGGGCCGGGCGCCAGCTGCACTTCGTCGCGATCGGCGGGGCCGGGATGAGCGGCCTGGCGCTGATAGCCGCGAGCCTCGGCGCTTCGGTTACCGGCTCTGACCGGGCTGAAACCGCGTACCTGGGGCCGGTGCGCGCGGCCGGGGTGCAGCCGGTTGTCGGCGAGCATGCGGCTGACAACGTTCCGGCCGGTGGGGAGGTCGTCTACTCCACGGCGATCCCGTTCGAGAACCCCGAGCGCGCCGTCGCGCGGGCCGCCGGCGGGGGCGGCGAGCGCCACCGCGCCGAGCTGCTGGCGGAGATAGCCCGGCTGAAGCGGCTGATCGCGATCACCGGGACCCACGGCAAGACGACCACGACCGCGATGCTCGCCCACGTGCTGGCCGGCGCCGGCCTGGACCCGGCCTACTACGTGGGCGGTGAGCTGCGCTCCACGGGGTTGAACGCCGCCTGGGGGGACGGCGACTGGATCGTCGTTGAGGCCGACGAGTCGGACCGCTCGCTGCTGAACTTCTCGCCTGAAATCGCGGTGCTGACGAATGCCGAGCTGGACCACCACTCGACGTATGCCTCGCGCCTGGACCTCGACAACACGTTCCGCGAGTTCACGGGGCGCGCCGACAGCGCGGTCGTCTGGGACCGGCCCGAGCTGCTGGCGCTGGCAGAGGGGGCGGGGCGGCTGATCCCCTATGACGCCCGGTCGGTTGAGGCCGGCCCGGCCGGTACGTCGTTCAGCTGGCGTGGCCTGGAGGTGAAGCTCGGCGTGCCCGGCTTGCACAACGCCGTCAACGCGGCCGGGGCGTTGTCCGCGGCGGCGGCTGCCGGCGCCGAGCCGGCCGCGGCTGTGGCCGCGATCGCCTCCTTCAGAGGGGCCCGGCGACGGCTCGAGCTGCTGGGCACCACGCCGTCCGGTGCGGCGGTGTATGACGATTACGCGCACCATCCGACCGAGCTGGCGGCCGCGATCGCAGCGGCCCGGACGCTGGCCCCGCGGCGGCTGGTCGCCGTGTTCCAGCCGCACCTGTTCTCACGCACCGCCGCGCTGGCGCGCGGGTTCGGCCAGGCGCTGGCCGGTGCCGACGTGGCCGTGGTGCTGGACGTCTATCCCGCGCGTGAGCGGGCCGCTGACTTCCCCGCTGTCGACGGGCGGCTCGTGGCCGCGGCGGCGGCCGACTACGGCGCCGGCAAGCAGGTCGCCTGGCTGCCGCGGATGGACGATGCCCATGCCTGGCTGGGGGAGATCCTGCACCGGGACGATCTGGTGCTGTGCATGGGCGCGGGGAACGTTGACAGCCTCGGGCGCCGGCTCGTTGGCGGTGGCGATGCTTGAGCCTGCAACGATCCTAGACTGGTCTGTATGGCATCACGCACATGGTTCATCACAGGCACCTCCCGCGGATTCGGCCGCGACTGGACCCTCGCGGCGCTGGAGCGCGGGGACCGCGTAGTCGGTACCGCTCGCGATACTTCGACGCTCGCTGATATCGAGGCAAAGTATCCGGACACGTTTCTGGGGCTCGCACTGGACGTGACCGACCGGACGGCGGACTTCGCCGCCGTCAAGCAGGCGCGCGATCACTTCGGTGAGCTCGACATAGTCGTCAACAACGCCGGTTACGGCCACTTCGGCGCGATCGAGGAGCTGACCGAGCAGGAGGCGCGCGACCAGATCGAGACCAACGTGTTTGGCGCGCTGTGGGTGACGCAGGCGGCGCTGCCGTTTCTGCGCGAGCGCGGCGCCGGGCACATCCTCCAGGTCTCATCTATCGGCGGCATCTCCGCGTTCCCGACGATCGGCGCCTACCACGCCTCCAAGTGGGCGCTTGAGGGCTTCAGCCAATCCCTGGCCCAAGAGGTCGCCGGCTTCGGCATCCACGTCACCTTGATCGAGCCCGGCGGCTTTGCGACCGACTGGGCCGGACCGTCCGCCCGGCGGTCTGCGCCGATCGCCGCCTATGACGCGGTGCGCGAGGCGAACGAGCGCCGCCGCGCCGGGAACGTGCCGGGTGATCCGGCGGCCTCCGCAGCCGCGGTGCTGAAGGTCGTCGACGCGCCCGAGCCGCCGCTGCGCGTGTTCTTCGGCAAGGCACCGCTGGGGATCGCCGAAGCCGACTATCAAAAGCGGCTTGAGACGTGGCGTAGCTGGCAGCCTGTCGCGGAGCTGGCCCAGGGCTGACTTTTAGGTGGCCCGCTCCGCCCCGTGGGGCGGGCCAGATCGCCGGTTTCAGCCGCCGGAGGCGCCTATAGGCTGAAGCGCAGATGAGCGAACCTCCATCCGGCGTCCAGCGGGACTACCCGCTGGCACGGCTGACGACGATCAGAACCGGCGGCTCGGCCGAGTACTTCGCGCGTCCCGGCAGCCTCTCAGAGCTGGAAGCGCTGCTGGCGTGGGCGGAAACGTCGCACCTGGAAGTAGGTGTTGTGGGCTCCGGGTCGAACCTGTTGGTAGCCGATGAGGGCGTAACCGGTTTGGTTTTGAAGCTGGACAAGCACCTGAGCGACACGGAGATCGCGCCGCCGCACATCACCTGTGGGGCGGGCGCGCGTCTGCCTGCGCTGGCGGCCGCGGCAGCCCAGGCGGGCCTCTCCGGGATCGAGTTCGGCGTTTCGATTCCCGGGACGGTCGGCGGCGCCGTGAAGATGAACGCCAACGCCTACGGCGGCGCGCTGGCGGAGGCGCTTGAGTGGGTTGACGTGGTGTCGGCGCGCGGGGCGGAGCGGCGCGGCGCGGACCAGCTCGGCTTCCAATACCGGCGCTCGAACCTGGGCCCGGGTGAGATCGTCGCCCGCGCGCGTTTCCGTCTGCGCGAGGCTGATCCGGCCAGCGTGAAGGCGACACTGGCCGACCTGCGCGGGCGCCGCAAGGAGTCCCAGCCGGCCGGGATCAAGACCTTCGGATCGACCTTCAAGAACCCCGATGACCCACGCGCCGAGGGGCGCACCGCCGGCCAGCTGCTGGATGCCGCCGGCTGCCGCGGGCTGAGGGTCGGCGACGCCGGGTTCTCTGAGAAGCACGCCAACTTTGTGGAGAACCTGGGCGCCGCGACGACCAAGGACGTCGTCAGCCTGATGCAGGCCGGGGCCGCTGCCGTGGAAACCAAATTTGGGATCGAGCTGACGCCTGAGGTACAGGCGCTCGGCCCGGTACCGCTGCCTGACCGCTGGAGGAAACATTGAGCACAGCCAGCTTCACCCGTTTCACACACGGACTGCGCCGTGTCCGGGTACACCGGCTGACCCACACACAGATCGCCGGGATTGCGCTTGCGATCATCGTTCTCGTCTGTGCGTTCCTCTGGTTCCGTTCGTCATCCCTGGTCGGGGTGCGCAAGGTCACCGTGACCGGTGTGGGCGGCGCCGACGCCGCCAAGGTGCGGAGTCAGCTGGTCAGCGCTGGGAAGAAGATGACGACGCTGAACGCGACCGTCTCCAAGCTGGAAAACGCCGTGTCCTCCCCCTACATCGCGGGGATCAGCATCTCCACCCACTTCCCGCACGGTCTCACAGTGAACGTCAGAGAGCACCTGCCGGTCGCGATGGTCGGCGGCGGCAGCTCCCAGGTCGACGTGGACGGCGCGGGGGAGACCCTGCCCCACAGCCACGCGCCGAACCTGCCGACGGTCAGCTCGCTGACCGACCGCGGCGCGCTGTCGGTGCTCGGAGCGGCTCCGTACCAGCTGCTCGCACACATCGGGAGTGCTGCCACCGAGGGTGGCCGCGGCGTCGTCGTGCACCTCCGCAACGGTCCCGAGCTGATCTTCGGTTCGGGCGCGCAGCTGCCGCTCAAATGGCAGGCTGCGGTTGGCGTACTGGCCAATTCGGCCTCGCGGGGCGCCTCATACATCGATCTCAGCGATCCGAACAAGCCCGCGGCCGGCTCTGCGGGCAGCAAAGGAAGGTAGCCGCTTCCAGGACTTTTCCGTGAGAGACTCAAGCTCAACTTGAGAATTACTGCAGTTTGATCGAGGTCTCGTTCTATGCTCGAGAGTTCTGCGATCTGAAAGAATTGTTGCGGCAGCAGCGCCTCCGTTGACGGCGGAGAGCGCGACTGCGTAACGTGCAAAACTCCCGCAAGCGGCGCAGAGCGGGTACGAACGCTCAACGCTACATCGAGGGTCAGACAGAGAACATGGAAAGCAGCGGTTCATACCTCGCAGTTATCAAGGTCGTCGGCGTCGGCGGCGGCGGAACCAACGCCGTCAACCGAATGGTCGACGCGGGCCTCCGTGGTGTTGAGTTCATCGCGACCAACACCGACGCCCAGGCGCTTGCCATGTGCGACGCCGACATCAAGCTGAACATCGGTCACGAGCTCACCAAGGGGCTCGGTGCCGGCGCGAACCCCGAGGTAGGCCAGGGCGCCGCTGCGGAGTCACGTGATGAGATCAAGGAGGCGCTGAAGGGCGCGGACATGGTCTTTGTTACCGCCGGTGAGGGTGGCGGTACCGGTACCGGCGCGGCCCCCGTGATCGCGGACATCGCCAAGAACGAGATCGGCGCCCTGACCGTCGGCGTCGTCACGCGTCCGTTCTCCTTTGAGGGAACCCAGCGCGCGCGCCAGGCCCAGGACGGCATCCAGAAGCTGAAGGAATACGTGGACACGCTGATCACGATTCCGAATGAGAAGCTGCTCGCGATTGTCGAGCGCCGCACCACGATCCTCGAGGCCTTCCGTGAGGCCGACAACGTCCTGCGACAGGGCGTCCAGGGCATCACCGACCTGATCACCATCCCCGGCCTGATCAACGTCGACTTTGCCGACGTGCGCACGGTGATGCACGACGCCGGTACCGCTTTGATGGGTATCGGCAACTCGGCCGGTGAGAACCGCGCCGCTGAGGCCGCCAAGCAGGCGATCTCCAGCGCCCTTCTGGAGGAGTCCGTTGAGGGCGCCACCGGCATCCTGTTGAACATCACCGGCGGCCACGACCTCGGGTTGTTCGAGGTCAATGAGGCGGCTGAGATCGTCCAGTCCGCGGCCGACTCCAACTCCAACATCATCTTTGGGTCGGTGATCGATGACACGATGACCGACGACGTGCGGGTGACCGTGATCGCGACCGGGTTCGACCACAGCGTGGCGAGCCGGATTCCCGGCGTGGCCTCCTCGCGCGGCGTGGCGCCCGCCCCGCACGACACCTTTGAGGAGCCGCGCGAGCGCGAGCGTGACCGCGAGCCGAGGGAGCCGCGCGAGCGTGACGGACGCGACTCACGTGATGAGCCGCGCCGCCGCCGTGACCGCGGGGACGTCAGCCTCGATGATCGCCAGCGCTCCAGCCTGGAGATCTCTGACGACGACATTGACATTCCGTCGTTCCTGAAGGACCGCTAGGAAAGCCGGCCCGCGGTTCCTGGGACACGCCCCAAGGGGCCCTAACTGGCCAACCCCTGCCACCGCTCAGGGGGTTTGGCCACTTGAGGCCCTGTGGTGGCCCAAACTGCGCTACCCCCAACGCGCCTCCGGGGGTTCGGCCACTTAAGGCCCCTGGCCCGGAACGTTGAGAACGGTCCGCCAACGATCCACCTATGCTGCGGGACTGTGAGTACCGCTGAGACCAAAAGCCTGCGACGCACCGCGCTGTTTGAAGCGCACCAGCGCGCCGGCGCCAAGCTTGTGCCCTTCGCAGGGTGGGAAATGCCGATCCAGTACTCCTCGATCAAGGAGGAGCACCTTGCGGTTCGCAACGCGGTCGGCGTCTTTGACGTCTCACACATGGGACAGATCAAGACCCAGGGTGTCGACACGCTGCAGCGCCTGACCAGCAATGACGTCGCAAAGCTCGCCGTCGGCGGCGCCCAGTACGGGCTCTTGACCAATGAGCACGGCGGCGTCATCGACGACCTGTTCAGCTACCGCCTGTCCGACAGCGAGTTCCTGACCGTCACCAACGCGGCCAACCACGACAAGGACCTGGCCTGGTTCCAGAAGCACTCAGATCAGGTAGAGGACTGCGCCGACGCATACGCGATGCTCGCCGTTCAGGGACCCAAGGCCCGAGACCTCGTGGCCGGTCTGGCCAAGAACCTGCTGCCCAAGCGCTTTCACACCGCGCCCAACGAGATCAACGGAGTCGAGCTGCTGATCGCCGGCACCGGCTACACCGGTGAGGACGGCGTTGAGCTGCTGCTCGACCCCCAGCACGCGACCGCGATCTGGGACGCGCTGCTGCAAAACGGGGCCAAGCCGATCGGGCTTGGCGCGCGCGACACGCTGCGCCTGGAGGCGTGCTTCCACCTGTATGGCAACGATCTGTCAGAGGACCGCGACCCGATCGGCGCGGGGCTCGGCTGGGCCGTGAAGGAGGACACCGGTTTCATCGGCTCGGACGCGATCGCCGCCGTCCGCAAGGCCGGGCCGAAGCAGAAGCTCGTGCCGTTCCTGATCCAGGGCCGCGGCATCGCCCGCCAGGGTGATCGGGTCAAAACGGGGGAGGACGTCACCGGG
>JAFMRN010000227.1:3392-4356 GCA_017354065.1 Solirubrobacterales bacterium | reverse complement strand
CCACGGCGCCGCGAACGCGCCGGGCGGTCGCTTCCAGTCGTCTGAGGCGGTCGCGCTGTATCGCCTCAACGCGGTGGACGCCGCGGTCAAGGGGGTGCTGGAACACGGCCACTGAATCTTCACGGCCCGGTCACCAGAACTGCCACGCATCCGCTTCTCAGGCGGTAGTACTGGTGGGCGAACGGGTCGGTTCATTCCAAGAAAAGGTGATGACGTGAAGAGACTCCTACTTGCGCTGGCGTGTGCCTGTGCGCTGCTTGCGCTGCCGGCCGCCGCGTCGGCGGCCACCGGCTATGTCGCGTTGGGCGACTCCTATTCCTCGGGGGTCGGAACCCGCGACTACTACCCCGACAGCGGCAGCTGTGACCGCAGCCCCAAGGCCTACGGACCGCTGATCGCCGCTGCCAAGGGCTACAACCTGAACTTCCAGGCCTGCAGCGGGGCCAAGACGACCGATGTGAACTCCGGTCAGCTGGGCGCGCTCAGCTCCGGCACCGGCCTGGTGACGATCACGATCGGCGGCAACGACGCCGGCTTCAGCACGGTGATCACGGACTGCGCCGCGGAGTTCTGGAACTGCTCCAGCGCGATCTCGACTGCCAACAGCTTCATCAAGAACAAGCTCCCGGCGCTGTTGAACACGACCTATACGGATATCCACAGCCGCGCGCCAAAGGCGAAGGTGCTGGTGCTCGGCTACCCGCACCTGTTCACCAGCGACGGCAAGACCTGCAACGCAGACGCCCTCACACCCGGCTCTGAGAAGTCGCTCAACTCAACCGCTGACCTGCTCGACTCGACCATCCAGTCCGCGGCATCCGCGCATGGCTTCAAGTTCGTCGACCCCCGCAGTGCCTTCGCCGGCCACGCGGTCTGCAGCTCCTCAGAGTGGCTGAACGGGCTGTCGAACCCGATATCGGAGTCGTTCCACCCGAACGTCACCGGTCAGAGCCAGTTCGCCGCC
>JAFMRN010000227.1:0-3382 GCA_017354065.1 Solirubrobacterales bacterium | reverse complement strand
CCCGCGGCTAGATCGGTTCCACATAGCCAGCCACCGCTGCTGCGCCACTTGGCGGTGTGGCCGCGGTGGCTGGAGGCTTTGACGGTGCGTTTGATCCCCGCCAGGTCCCGGCAGCGCAGGCCGCCCGAGACCCAGTTCAGGTACTGCCCGCCGGGACAGTCCACGGGGTCCTCACGCGCGGCGTTGTATGGCAGTGGCTTGCCGGTGCAGATGTTCGTGTGGGAGAAGTAGGTGCTGAAGCGCTGCCCGTACTCAGTGAAGTACCACTCGAGCTGGCGGTAGGCGCGGGTCTTGCCGCACTTGCCCGGATCAAAGGCGACCACCTTCGCGGTCACATAGCGCGTGCCGTCGGCGACCGCGAAGCCCGGCCAGGTGAAGCCTGCGGTGCCGATCCCGGTGGCGCGGGCGCCGCCCCAGGTGCGCCAGTGGATGTTCTGCACGTAGCTGTCCGGGTCGCCCCGGTTGCTGATCTCCTTCGGGCGCACGGAGCCATAACCGGGATCCCCGTTGTTTGCGCGCTTTGACCCCAGGGTGAGCGTCGATTTGGCTGACACCGAAGCGGCCACGATCAGCAGTACGGCGGCGGCCAGCAGGAAGGCTTTGCGGAACATGCTCCTGAAACTAGTCCGCCGCCGGTGCGGGTGCAAGTCGGGACGGGAACCCTGCAGTGCAGGGCCCGCGTGTACCCTCGCGCATGTGACACAGCCCTATCCGCACCTGCTGTCCCCACTCGACCTCGGCTTCACGGAGCTGCGGAACCGTGTGGTCATGGGGTCAATGCACACCGGCCTGGAGGATCGCGCCAAGCACTTCCCCAGGCTTGCCGCCTACTTCCAAGAACGCGCCGCCGGCGGCGTCGCACTCGCGATTACCGGCGGGTTTGCGCCCAACCGCGAGGGTTGGCTGCTGCCGCTGGGCTCGCGGCTCGCGAGCCGCAGCGCCGCCAAGGAACACCGCGTGATCACCGACGCGGTCCACCAGGAGAACGGCAAGATCGCCCTGCAGATCCTGCATGCCGGGCGCTATGGCTACCACCCCTTCGTGGTCTCCGCCTCCGCGACCAAGTCACCGATCACCCCGTTCAAGCCGCGGCCGCTGACCGCGCACGGCATCGAGCGCACGATCGACGACTACGTGACCACCGCGGAGCTGGCCCAGGAGGCCGGTTATGACGGCGTCGAGATCATGGGCTCTGAGGGCTACCTGATCAACCAGTTCCTGACCACGCACGTGAACCGCCGCACCGACGAGTGGGGCGGCCCGCCGGAGAACCGGATGCGGCTGCCGATTGAGATCGTCTCCCGCATCCGTGAGGCCGTCGGCGAGAACTTCATCATCGTCTTCCGGATGTCGCTGCTGGATCTGATCCCGGACGGCCAGGACTGGGATGAGACGATCCAGCTGGCACACGCGCTCCAGGCCGCCGGCGTCAACATCATCAACAGCGGGATCGGCTGGCATGAGGCGCGGGTCCCGACGATCGTCACCTCGGTGCCGCGCGCCGCCTTCACCTGGACGACGGCGAAGCTGCGTGAGGCGCTGCGGATCCCGGTGATCGCCTCCAACCGGATCAACGCCCCGGACGTGGCCGAGGATGTCCTGGCCCGCGGTGACGCGGACCTGATCTCCATGGCGCGCCCGTTCCTGGCCGACCCGGAGTTCGTCAAGAAGGCCGCTGAAGGGCGGGCCGATGAGATCAACACGTGCATCGCCTGTAACCAGGCGTGCCTGGATCACACCTTCGTCAACAAGACGGCGAGCTGCCTGGTCAACCCCCGTGCCTGCCATGAGACGGAGCTGGTGTATGAGCCGATGTCCCGGCTCGTGTCCAAGCGGATCGCGGTGGTCGGCGCCGGCCCGGCCGGGCTGGCGGCCGCGACGGTGCTGGCCAAACGCAACCACAAGGTCACGCTGTTCGAAGCGGACGACAAGATCGGCGGCCAGTTCAACCTCGCGAAGGTGGTTCCCGGCAAGGAGGAGTACGCCGAGACGATCCGTTACTACACGCGCCAGCTGGAGCTGCTGGAGGTCGACGTCCGGCTCGGCGCGAGCGCCACGGCGGATGAGCTGACCCAGGGCTTTGACCACGTGATCCTCGCGACCGGCGTGCACCCGCGCGTGCCGGAGATCGAGGGCATCAACCATCCGTCGGTGGTCGGCTACACGGAGCTGCTCGACGGCAGCGCCGACGTCGGGGACAAGGTCGCCGTGGTCGGTGCCGGCGGGATCGGGTTCGACGTCTCGGAGTTCCTCACCCACACGGCGTCTCCGACGCTCGACCCGGCCGCCTGGAAGGCGGAGTGGGGCGTGGGTGATCCGGTTGTGCACCGCGGCGGCCTGGTCAAGCGCGTCGGCGCGGACTCACCGCGCGAGGTCTGGCTCTGCCAGCGCAAGACCACGCGCCACGGGGCCGGCCTCGGCAAGACGACCGGCTGGGTCCACCGCGCGTCGATCAAGCACAAGGGCGTGCAGCTGGTCGCCGGCGCCACCTACAAGAAGATCGATGACGCCGGCCTGCACCTGGAGATCGAGCGCGAAGGCCCGAAGGTGCTCGACGTTGACAACGTCGTGATCTGCGCGGGCCAGGACTCGCGGCGCGAGCTGCACCAGCCGCTGGTTGACGCCGGCGTGGACGTGCACCTGGTCGGCGGCGCGGACGTCGCCGCCGAGTTGGACGCCAAGCGCGCGATCAACCAGGCCTCGCGGCTGGCCGCGACGCTCTAGCGAAGGCTCGGACGCGCCCGCGACTCGGGGTAGCGCTCAAGCCCGTCATCAGGGATCGGCTCCCACGGCGCCGCATAGTTCACGTACTGGCGGTAGCTGGGCCGGACCCCAGGATCGCCGTCAAAGGCCGCGAAGCGCACGCTCATCTGGTTCGAGTTGCCGCTGGGGTCGCGGGAGAACATGTGCGAGCCACAGATCGAGCAGAACAGCTTGTAGAAGCCGCCGTCCGGGTGGCGCCAGGCGGTCAGCAGCTCCTGTCCCTTGAGGATCGTCAGCGTGCGCGCGTCGATCCGCGCCTGGACCGAGGACCCGCCGCCGGTGCGGTGCTGACAACGTGTGCAGTGGCAGTAACCGGCGATCGGCGGGGGCTCGCTCAGCTCGAAGCGGATCGCGCCACAGCCACAACCGCCCTGGAGGTTGGGCTCAGACATGGCATAAGCCTAACTCCGCTGACTGCGCCACAATGCGGCCCATGCCACCCGCTTCACCGCTCATCCGCGCCTATGAACGCCTCAAGCCGTTGCCGTTGGGTAGCCGCGCCTTCTCCCTGATCTATCAGGCTGCGGCGCCGTACTTCCTGACCATCCCCGCACGGATCATCGATGTCGAACCGGGCATCGCCCACGCGCAGATGCCACAGACCCTGTGGGTGCGCAAC
>JAFMRN010000226.1 GCA_017354065.1 Solirubrobacterales bacterium | reverse complement strand
CCGCGCCGAACGGAACCAGCACCGCCAGCAGACCGGCGCGCCCGCGGTGGTCATGGTGGTCGTGATCGTGGTCATGGTCATGATCGTGGCTATGGCTATGTCCGTGGCCGTGGCCGGTCAACTCCAGCGCCGCGAAGACAAGGCCCGTGAGGATCAGGATCACCCCGACGATGGTGTTGGAGGCGTGTTCCACGGCGCCCCGTAACTGCAGCCCGACCAGCACGATCACGGCCCCGAGCAGCAGCGAGACCAGAACATGGCCGACCCCGGCCGCCCCGGCCAGCCGCACGACACGCCCAGTCGAGTACCCCCTGGTGCGGCCGATCACCGCGAGCGGCACCCAGTGGTCGGGCATCACCGCGTGCCCGAACCCGACGCCGGCAGCGGCCACAAGCAAACCCGGTGACAACCCGCTCATGCGACCACCACGCTCGCCTCCGCGACGTGCCCGTTCAATCCCAGCCGGATGTGCTCGGTGTGGGAGATCGCCTCCTCCAGCAGCGCACGAACGTGGGGGTCGTGCAGCTGATAGACGACTCGGCGCCCCTCCCGGGTGCCCGTCACCAGCCCCAGGTGGCGCAGCACGCGAAGCTGCTGGGACACGGCCGGCTGACCCATGCCGACCGCGGCGGCAAGCTCGGTGACCGAACACGCGCCCGCCCCCAGGTGGCTGAGGATCCGGACGCGGCTGGGCGCGGCCAGCGCCTGCATGGTCTCGGCGACGGCCCGCGCCGTGTCGGCGTGCACGTCGGCGAGCTCGACCTCATGACCGTGACTCATAGACACATGGTTGCATAAGCATGTGTGCATGCGTTACGGGCGCGCGCAACGGGTAGCGCTCGACCATGAGCAGCTTTGACCGTGCGAGCGTGATCCGTGAGGTGTTGGTTCCGCTGGCGGCGCGCGGGCTGATCCTGCGGCGCCCGCGGATGGTCCGCCGGCTTGCCCGGGGCGATGCGGACCGGCGCGCGATCTCCCGTCTGGAGCAGCTCCGGACAGAGCGTGGCCCCGAGCCGCTGTTGCTGTCAGTAGCCGGGCGCCGGCTCGCGGTTGTCCTCGACCCTGATCACGCACGGGATGTGTTGGCGCGCACCCCGGATCCGTTCACGCCGGCGACCACGGAGAAGCGCAGCGCACTGGGCCGCTTCGAACCCCACGGCGTCCTGATCTCCCGGCGCGCCAACCGCCCGCTGCGGCGCGAGCTGAACACCGCGGCGCTCGACTCCGGCCACGCTCACCATCGGCTCAGCACTGCGCTGAACGAAGCCGTCGACTCCACCGCCGTTGATTTGAGCCGCGCGGGAGAGCTCGACTGGACCACGTTCAACGCGCGCTTCCAAGCTTTGGCGCGCGTGCTGGTGCTGGGCCCCGGCGCGGCGGCAGATACACAGCTGACCGACCTACTGGCAACGCTCCGCGCTGACGCGAATTGGGCCTACGCGAGCCCGTTGCGACGGCGCAAACGCCGCCGGCTGCTGGCGCGGATCGGTAGCTATGCCGGGGCACCAGAGGACTCGCTGCTCAGCCACCTGCTGTCGCTGTCAGCCGCTGGCGATCCGGACGCACACGCGCTGGAGCAGGTGCCCCATTGGCTGTTCGCCTTTGACGCGGCCGCGATCGCGAGCTACACCGCGCTCGCGCTGTTGGCGCTGCGTCCAGACGACCGCGCACAGGCGCTTGAGGAGAGCGACCCGACGCTTCCCTATCTGCGCGCGTGCGTGCTGGAGACGCTACGCCTGTGGCCCACCACCCCCGCGCTGTTGCGCGACGCTACCACCGACACCGAACTTGGCGAGACTCCGATCCCCAAGCAGACGACGCTGTTGATCTACCCGCCGCTGTTCCACCGTGACCCGCGCCTGGAACCGGACCCGGATCTGTTCCGACCGCGCCGCTGGCTCGCGGACGGCCAGGTCCAGGACAGGCCCGACACGCCCGTTCCGCTGATCCCCTTCAGCGACAAGGACGCCCGCTGTCCGGCACAGGAGCTGGTCCTGGCGGTCACCTCGCGGCTGCTGAGCGGCGTGCTTGAGAACGCTGAGCTGTTGTCACCGCAGATGGGTAGTTATGAGGCGCTGGTTCCCGGCCGCCCCCTGCCGGCGACGCTCGACCACCAGGCGCTGCGCTTCAGAGTTTCCGCCTCTACCCCACAAGCGACGATTCGGAGCTGAGATGAAGGCCCTCACCTGGCACGGAGTCCATGACGTACGCGTCGACAACGTGCCCGACCCGAAAATCCAAGAGCCAACGGACGCGATCATCAAGGTCACCTCATCCGGGATCTGTGGCTCCGACCTGCACCTGTATGAGGTGCTCGGTCCGTACCTGGATCCGGGTGACGTGCTCGGCCACGAGCCGATGGGCGTGGTCGAGGAGGTCGGCGCGGAGGTGCCGAACCTGCAGCGTGGCGACCGCGTTGTAATCCCGTTCAACATCTCCTGCGGCCACTGCCATATGTGCCAGACCGGCCTGATGTCCCAGTGTGAGACCACCCAGGTCCGCGAATATGACACCGGCGCGTCACTGCTCGGTTACACCAAGCTCTACGGTCAGGTCCCGGGTGGCCAGGCTGAGTACCTGCGCGTCCCCCAGGCCCAGTTCGGGCCGATCAAGGTGCCGGAGGATCCGCCGGATGACCGGTTCCTGTTCCTCTCAGATGTGCTGCCGACCGCCTGGCAGTCGGTCGAGTACGCCAACATCCCGCGCGGCGGCTCCGTGGCCGTACTCGGCCTGGGGCCGATCGGCGAGATGAGCACGCGGATAGCCCAGCATCGCGGCGCCGAGGTGATCGGCGTGGACCTGGTTCCCGAACGCCTGGCGCGAGCCGCGACCCACGGGGTCCGCACGATCGACCTAGAGGAGGCCGGCAGCGAGCTCGCTTCCCAGGTCCGCGAGCTGACCGACGGCCGCGGCCCCGACGCGGTGATCGACGCGGTCGGGATGGAGGCCCACGGCGCGCCGGTCGGCAAGCTAGCCCACCGCCTCACCGGCCTGCTGCCCGACGCGATAGCACAACAGCTGATGTCACATGCGGGCATCGACCGCCTCAGCGCCCTGCACACGGCGATAGACCTGGTTCGCCGCGGCGGCACCGTGTCAATCGGCGGCGTGTACGGCGGCGCGATCAGCCCGATGCCACTGCTGCAGATGTTTGACAAGCAGATCACCATGCGCATGGGCCAGGCCAACGTGAAGCGCTGGATCGACGACATCCTCCCGCTGCTGAACGATCCCGACCCGCTGGGTGTCGATGACTTCGCCAGCCACCGCTTAGCGCTGACCCAGGCCCGCCAGGGCTATGAGATGTTCCAGAAGAAGCAGAACGGCGCGTTCAAGGTCGTGCTGAACCCGTAGCCTGCGGGGCGTGACCGATCAAAAGCCGAAGTCTCCGTGCGTGAACGTCTGCGTGATTGACGAGCGCTCCGGCTATTGCCGCGGCTGCAAGCGCACGCTTGACGAGGTGGTCGCCTGGCCGCGCGCCTCAGACGCCGAACGCCAAGCAATCCTTGACGCGCTGCCGGCGCGCGTGACCTACCTGCCGCTGCTGCCCGGCAACAGCTAGGCCCCGGCCCCCGCGGCCTGGGGTGCGGTGGGGTCGGTCGTGCCCGAGGCCCGCTCCTCACGCGCGATGAACTGCTCAATCTGGAGCTGGTCATCCCGCGAGCGCTCAGCGACCCGCAGCAGGTCGCTCATCGTCGCGACCTCCTCAATCTGCTCACGGATGAACCACTGGATGAACTGCTCAGAGGTGAAGTCGTTGTTCTCGCGCGCGGTCGCGGCCAGCGCGTTGATCTGCTCTGACACCTGACGCTCCTGGTTCAGCGCCAGGGCGATCGGCTCGACTACGTCGGAGAACTTGCTCTGCGGCGCCGCGATCCCGGGGATCGTCACGTCACCGTCGGTGTCGAGCAGGTACTGGATCATCATCATCGCGTGGTCGCGCTCCTCCAGCGCCTGGCGATAGAAGAACCCGGCCAGCTGGGGTAGCACCTCGGCGTCGTAGTGCGCAGCGATCGCTACGTACTGCTGATGCGCGGAGAACTCGTTACCGATCTGTTCGTTGAGCTTGGCGGCGAAAGCTGGTGAGGGGGACATGCCCATGCAGACTACCCGCCGCGAACATAAAGACGGGGTCGTACACCCTCACAAAAGGGCACTTTCAGAATCTGTGCAAACCGCACACCAGACATCCCTCGCGATGTGCAGTTTGCACAAGTTCTCAAACCAGCCTTTTCTGCCTATAGAACACCCCGTCTTTAGAAACGGTCCCGGAGCCGCCCGGGTAACCTCGCCGCAATGCTCGTTCAACAGGATCGCTGTCCCGGCGTGCTGCGCCTGCACGAGGCGGCCGACGGACCGCTCGCCCGCGTGCGCCTG
>JAFMRN010000225.1 GCA_017354065.1 Solirubrobacterales bacterium | reverse complement strand
GATGGTGCACGCGCTCGCCGCCGACCCCGCGGCCTGGCGGCTGATGCTGATGCGCCGCCGGGAGGCACCGCTTGAGATGCGCACCCGGATCGCCGAAGGTCGTGCGGTCGCACTCGAGCAGATCAACTTCCTACTCGGAGCGATGTTGCCGGACGTGCAGCTCCCGAAGCTGACCGCTGAGTTGGTCCTCGGTGGCTTCGAGCATCTCGGATGCCTGCTGGTGGACGAGCGAACCGAGGTCCAAGCGGAGGATCTGGTGGAGCTCGCCACCGGTCTGCTCGGTGCGGTGCCCGGGCACAGATAATTCAGCTACCCACCTGGGCGACGCCGGATTCGTAGGCGAAGATCACCGCGTGGATCCGGTCTCGCAGGTCAAGCTTCAACAAGATGCGCTTGACGTGGGTCTTGACCGTGGACTCCTCGACCACCAGGGTGGCGGCGATCTCGCGGTTGGACTGTCCGCTCGCGATCAGCGTCAGCACCTCCAGCTCCCGGGGTGTCAACTCGGCCAGCCGCCCGGCCGCCCGTGGAGCGGGCCCCGGCTGACGCGCGACGTGCTCCAGCACGATGCGGGTGACCGAGGGCGATAACAGCGAGTCGCCGGCCGCGACGGCGTGGATCGCTGAAAGCAACTCTTCCGGACGTGTGCGTTTCAGCAGGAAGCCGGACGCGCCGGCGTCGATCGCGCCAAAGATGTACTCGTCCTGCTCGAAGGTGGTGAGGATGATGACCTTCACGTCCGGAGCCGCGCCAAGCAACTGACGGGTCGCGGTAATCCCATCCAGATCCGGCATGCGCACGTCCATCAGCACGACACCGGGGTGCGCGGCGCGGGCGCGGGCCAATGCGTGACGCCCGGTTGAGGCCTGGCCGACGACTTCAATCGCCGGATCGCTCGACAGCACCGCCGCCAGGCCCGCGCGCATCAGCTCATCGTCATCCACGAGCAGCACGCGGACCGGAGCGGTGCTCATTGCCGGGCACTCGCGGCAGCGGCGTAAGGCAGACACGCCGTGACCTCAAAGCGACCGTGGTGAGCGCCCGCGTGGAGTGCACCACCGAGCAGTGCCGCGCGCTCACGCATCCCGAGAATCCCGTACCCGGGCGTTCCGGCATCACCGTCGTCGTCGTGGACCATCGCGTTGGAGATCGTCAGTTCGAGCTGGCTCTGGCCATAGGCGATCCGTACCTGCACCGACCCGGCGCCGTGCCGAGCGGCGTTGGTCAGAGACTCCTGCAGAATCCGATACGCCGCTTGGTCAGGTCCTGGAGCCAGAGGTAACGGTGACCCTTCTACCTGCATGTCAAGTGTCATCCCGGCGCCACGGTGGAGCTCGACCAGCGTCCCCGCCGACGCCAGCCCGGCCGGCAGTTCCACGGGACCGGCGGGCTGATCGCTCTCGCGCAGGCTGTGAACGAGCCGGTCGATCTCCGTGATCGTCTCACGCGCGACGTCCTCGATGGTCGACAGCGCCGCGCTCACCGCGTCGGGATCCCGGTCCTGGAGCAGGCGGGCGCCGCCGGCCTGCACCAAGATCACGTTGATCGCGTGCGCGGCGGAGTCGTGCAGGTCTCGGGCGATCCGGCTGCGCTCCTCAGCTACTGCCAGGCGACGCTCGCGGGCCGTCTCGCGCTCTGACCGGTCGGCGAGTTCACGTCGCTCCGCGAGCCGCTGGCTGCGCTGGCGTAGCTGGTCCCCGACGATCCAGGCGCTGCCCCAGACGATGATCGCGCCCAGAATCGGAGTCGTGGGGAAGCCGGGCGTACTCGCTGCGGCCACGCCAACGTGGATCGCGCCCAACACCACCGCGGTCCCTGCAATCTGGCGTGTCTGACCGGCACTGCGCGGCGCGGCCACCAGGTAGAACAGGGCCACCGTCGGCCCGAACGGAAGCGCGAGCCCGTAACCAAACCCCTCAAGCGTCGCGCTGGCGATGGTGCACAGCACGAACACTCCCAGCGGGGACCGGCGCTGTACCACCAGCGGCAGGCACGCGAGACCAGCCAGCGCGACACCCAACGGATCTATCGGCCGGGTGGCCCCGGCGCCGTGCGACAGCATGCCGAGCGTGAGCGCGAACGCGACCGCCGCGATCACGACATCGCGCGCCCACGCAAACCGAGTTGGCCCGACGCTTCTCACCAATCCACCGGCAACGCTCATCGATCCAGCGTAACGCGCGCCAAGGGTCCGTCGAGTCCTCCGCCAGAGCGATTGTGAGTCCCCCTGTGGAGGGATGAAAGGTTCACCTCATGGGGTGTTTCGGCGGGCGCCCCCGGCCCGTAGCTTGGCTCCCATGAAGCCGACCACCTCTCCTCATGATTGAAGCCAGTTCTCTCACCAAACGATACGGCGAGCGCGCGGCGGTGCAGGACGTGTCCTTCACGTGCACCCCCGGCACCGTTACCGGATTCCTCGGGCCCAACGGCGCCGGCAAATCCACAACGCTGAAGATGCTCTGCGGGTTGGCCCATCCGACCTCGGGGCGCTCGACAGTGCTCGGCCGTTCCTACGCCGAGATCCCGAACCCGGGACGCCACGTCGGCGTGCTGATTGACGCGTCAGCCGCACATGAGGGCCGCCGCGGCCGCGAGACCCTCGCGATCACCGCCGAACTGCTCGGCGTCGCTGACACGCGCGTGGATGAGATGCTGAGGCTGGTCGACCTCGATGCAAGCGCCGCCCGCAAGCGCGTCTCCCAGTACTCGCTCGGCATGCGCCAGCGTCTCGGGATCGCCAACGCCCTGCTTGGCGACCCCCAGCTATTGATCCTCGACGAGCCCGCTAACGGCCTTGATCCGGTTGGGATGCGCTGGATGCGTGGCCTGCTGCGCGATTTCGCAGCCCGCGGCGGGACGGTGCTGCTCTCCTCTCACCTGCTCCACGAGGTGGAGGCGATCGCCGACCGCGTCGTGATCATCGCCGGGGGCCGGATCGTCGCCCAGGGCACGTCCACGGAACTCGGTGCCGGCGCGGGCGGCCTCGAGCAGCTGTTCTTCCAGCTCACAGACGCCCACGACAGAACCCTTGAGGAGGTATCCCGATGAGCGCGCTCGCGTACCGGATCCCGGCTGACGAGCGTCAGCCCAGCTTCAGCCGGCTGACCCGGATCGAGCTGCGCAAGATGCTCGACACCCGCTCCGGCCTGTGGGCCAGCATCGCCGTGGCCGCCATCTCGCTGATCACGGTGATCATCACCGCCTTTGTCAAAGGCGGACAGGACGCGACGCTCACCCAGCTGTTCAACAACTCGATCCAGCCTGTCGCGATCCTCCTGCCGGTGCTCGGAGTGCTGCTGGTCAGCAGCGAGTGGTCCCAGCGCACCACGCTGACCACCTTCACGCTCATCCCCCACCGCGGCCGGGTGCTGTTCGCCAAGGTCGCCGCCGCGCTGTTACTCACGCTCGCCGCGTTCGCGATCTGCCTTGTCGCCAGCGTCCTGATCGGTGAGCTGTTTCCCGCACCGGGCGGGACCGGGGCCCTATCAATCGTGTTGCTCGCCCAGGGCCTTGTGTTCCTCGGAGCAACGATGCTGATCGGTGTCGCGTTCGGTGCCGCGATCATGGTCTCGGCCCCGGCGATTGTCATCTACCTCGCGCTGCCGACCGCCTGGGATGCCCTGTCTTCGGTGCTCGCGCCACTGAAGACCCTGAGCAAATGGCTGGCGATCGGCCCGACGCTCGGGCCGCTCGGCACGCGCAGCTTCAGCGCCAGCGACTGGGGGCACGCCGGCACCACGGTCGCGCTGTGGCTTGTCCTCCCGCTGATAGTCGGTGTATGGCGCTTTGCCCGCCGCGACGTGAACTGACATGCGCAAGCTGATCGAATCCACGATCGTCTCGCTTGACGGCGTCGTCGAAGCCCCCGACCGCTGGGCGCCGTTTGATCAGGAGTCCATCGAGTACGCGGCCCGACAGCTCGCGAACTACGACGCGTTCGTGATGGGCCGTGTCAGTTATGAGCGGCTGCGCGCGATCTGGGAACCGGTAACCGGCAACCCGTACATCGAAGCGATCAACCGGATGCCCAAGTACGTCGCCACGCGCACGCTCGACACGCTCGGATGGAACGCGACACCGCTGGACGATGACCTGACGGCGGCGCTCACCCGCTTGAAGGCACAGCACGGCAAGGACCTGATCAAGTACGGCACGAGCCGGATTGACGGGACGCTACTAACCGCGGGGCTGATCGATGAGATCCGGCTCTGGGTCATGCCGGTCGTCGTCGGCGCCGGGCAGCGACTGTTCGAAGACATCAACCCGAAGCTGGAGCTTACAGGCGTACGCCAGTTCAAAAACGGGTCGGTGATCCTCACCTACACCCCAGGTTATGCACGCTAATGGGCGCTATAGCGCCCAAAACTCGACAGACCCACCCCGGCCCC
>JAFMRN010000224.1 GCA_017354065.1 Solirubrobacterales bacterium | reverse complement strand
GAGCCACTCCAGGGTCTGGGCCAGGCCGTCCTGGTAGCCGACGCGCGGCGTCCAGCCGAGCAGCTCACGCGCCTTGGCGTTGGAGAAGCTCTGATCCACGCCCATCACGTGCACCGCCTGGCGGGACAGCAGCGGACGGGTCTCCAGCCGCGTCGCGCGGTGCAGCGCGCGGTAGCCGTGCTCCAGTGAGAAGCCGACGCCGGCGGCCAGGCGGTAGGGCATGCTCAAGCGCGGGTGCGGGTAGCCCAGGCCGTCGGCCAGGTCGCCGAGGAAACGCCGCCAGCTGACGTCCAGACCGTCGGTCACGTTGAAGGCGTGGCCGGGGGCGGCGTCATGGGACAGGGCCAGCAGCACGGCGTCCACCAGGTTGTCGATGAAGCACAGCCCGGCGAGCGCTGCGCCGCCGTCGATCAACAGCATGTTCCCGGCCTTGAGCGCGCTGGCGATCTCCGCCACCACCTCACGCGAACCGGGCCCGTACACCGTGGAGGGGCGCAGGATCACCGCGCTCAGGCCATGCTCGGACTCGGCCTGGAGTACCTCATACTCGGCGCGCAGCTTGCTCTCCGCATACCAGTTGGCGAACTCCAGCGGGATGTGGTCCTCACCGAGATCGGCCAGCCCCGGATGGCCGTAGATGTCCGTCGACGACAGTTGGATGAAGCGCGAGGCCCCGGCCTGCACGGCGGCCTCCAGCAGCGCTCGCGTGCCGCCGATGTTGGTCTCACAGACCTCATCGGCGCTGGCCCAGTCGGACACCATCGCGCCACAGTGGATGACGTAGCGACAGCCCTCGGCGGACCTGGCGAGTGAGGCCTGAGAGCACAGGTCACCGACGCACAGCTCCACACCCAGGCGTTCCAGGGCCGTAGTGTCGCTGCTGGGGCGGACCAGACAGCGGACCTGATAGCCGGCGCCGAGCAGGCGCTCGACCAGGCGTCCGCCGATGAAGCCGGTTGCGCCGCTGATCAGACACCCATCCGCGCCGTCTGGGTCCAGCGCCCGGCCGCGCGGTTTCTCCTGCGCGGGCTTGCGGCGCAGGGTGGAGGTCGCGATGTCCCGCACGACCTCCCAGTTCTTCGACGCGCCACTCTCACAGTCGCCAAGCACCGTGTCCAGCGCCTCCAGGAACCGGTCGGCCTCTCCCTCTGAAAGCGTCAGCGGCGGCAGCAGCTTGATCACGTCGTTCTTGCCGGCCGCCATGGTGATCACGCCGTGGTCGCGGTGCAGCGGGATCACCACCAGCTGGGGAAACAGCCCCTCAGAGGCCATCCGGATCGCGCGGACCGCGAGCTCGCCCCGCCTGGAGCGCGGCGCCTGTAACTCGATGCCGAGCATCAGGCCGGCGTCACGGACCTCACGGATCAACTCGTGTTGGGTCGCCAGCCGGCGGATGCCCGCCGCCAGCTGGGTGCCGCGGGCGGCGGCGTTCTGTACCAGCCGGTCGCGCTCGAGCACGCGCAGCGTCGCCAGGCCGGCGGCCATCGACAACCGGTTGCGACCGTAAGTCGACTGGTGCACGTAGCTGCGCTCCAGCGTGCCGACCGCCCCTTGGTACAGCTCGCGGCGCATCACCGTCGCGGCGACCGGCATATAGCCGCCGCTGAGCGCCTTGCCGACGAGCACCATGTCCGGCTCAACGCCCCAGCGCTCCAGCGCGAACCAGCTGCCGGTCCGGCCCAGGCCGGTCTGGATCTCATCCGCGACCAGTAGCGTCCCGTAGCGGCGGCACAGCTCCTGGACGCCCTCCATGTAGCCGGGCGGGGGCAGCGTCACCTCGCGGCCCTGGACCGGCTCGACGATGAAGGCGGCCACATCACGGCGGCGCAGCTCGGTCTCCAGGCGCTCCAGATCGCCGAAGGGCACGCGCGCACAGCCGGGCAGCAGCGGCCCGAAGCCCTCCTTGAAGAACTCGTCACCCACCAGCGACAGCGGCCCCAGCGTGACGCCGTGGAAGCTGGAGTCCGCGGACAGCAGCCGCGGCCGTCCGGTCGCCGCGCGCGCGAACTTCATCGCCGTATCGACAGCCTCCGCGCCGGTGCTGGCAAAGAACGTCGCATCCAGCCCGGCGGGCAGGCGCTGCGCCAAGGACTCAGCCAGCATCCCCGCCAGCACCGAGTAGTGGATCTGCACGCCGTCCACCAGGTCAGCGTCGAGCACCGCGTGCAGCGCGGCGCGCACATCCGGGTGGTTGTGGCCGAGGCTCGCGAACCCCTCACCGGAGTGGAAGTCGAGGTACGCGCGACCGTCGCCGTCATACAGGTAGGAGCCCTGCGCCGAGGTGTACGACTTGGCGAACCCGAGGATCTTGAGCACGTCGACCAGCGACGGATCCAGGTGCCGGGCCGCCAGCGCCAATGTCTGGTCGTTGCGGGCCAGCGCGTCGGCGAGGATGTCAAGCGGGTCGCTGATCGCTCAGAAGATACGGCCCCGCTACGTGCAGAAAAGTTGTGTGATAGTGGTCACGACCCGCAACTACACATCTGTGACGTGGGTTAAAACTAGATCTATGGAAGCCTCCGAGCCACGTCAGGAAGACACGCCGGGCATTGACGAGATCACCGCGCTGACGGCTGAGCTCGACGCGATTGACCCGGGCCGGACCCAACCGGCGCCGACCCGCCCTGAGCGGCGCGCGCCGCTGGTGCAGATCGGACGGATCCAGGATGGGGGTCTGGCTCCCGCCGTGGCCGCGATAGTCGAACGCGGCGTGCGCCGGCGCCCGCAGCTGGCGCCCGGCGAGCTGGAGGTCGAGCTGAAGGTCGAGGGTCCATACCCGGCCACCCGGATCCTGTTCTCAGGCTCAAAGGTGCTGGTGGAGGACGCCCACGCCGAGGCGCCACAACTCCGTGTGGAGGGGCCGCTCACCGACCTGATCCATCTGATGTCAGCACCGGTCGCCGTGTTCGGCCTGCCGAACCCGATCCGCCCGCACGGGCGGGCGGCGCTGTCCAAGGTCGCGACCGGCCGGGTCCGCTTCGAGGGTCCGATGGCGTTGCGCCGGCGGCTCCTGCAGCTGCTGCACGTGTAGACCGACACCCATGTCGGTAAACTCCGGCGCGTAACGCCGCGTAGGATCTGCGGCCTCATCAACGCACCTGGGAGCTGACCACACACCATGCCCAAAACAGTGATCCTCTCGGCCGCCCGCACGCCTTTCGGCAAGCTCGGCGGTGCACTGGCCTCGCTGGAAGCACCTGACCTCGGCGCGACCGCCATCACCTCGGCGCTGGAGCGCGCCGCCGTGGCGCCTGAGCAGGTAGACCACCTGGTGGTCGGCCAGGTAGTCCAGGCCGGCCAGGGTCAGATCCCCAGCCGCCAAGCTCAGATCAAGGCCGGGATCCCGAAGGAGACCTCTTCCGAGACGATCAACAAGGTTTGCGCCTCCAGCGTCCGCGCCGTCGGCCTGCTGGACTCGGCGATCCGCGCGGGTGACGTCAACGTCGGCGTCGCCGGCGGCCAGGAGTCGATGTCCAACGGTCCCTACCTGCTCCAAGGCGCGCGCTTCGGCTTCCGCATGGGCGACGCCAAGGCGCTGGACGCGACCGTCCACGACGGTCTCACCAACCCGTTCTCCGGCAAGCAGATGTTCGTCGAGGCGACCGCGGTCGGGGATGAGCTGGAGATCTCACGCCCGGACCTGGACAAGTGGGCGCTGCGCTCCCATGAGCGGGCCTTCCAGGCCCTGGATGCCGGCAAGTTCGCCGATGAGATCGCGCCGGTCACGGTCAAATCCAAGAAGTCAGAGACCGTCGTCGAGCAGGACGAGGCACCCCGGCGTGAGACCACGCTGGAGAAGCTCGCCGCGCTGCCGGGCCTGGTCTCCAAGGAGGGCAGCCACACCGCCGGCAACTCGCCGGGCGTCAACGACGGCGGCTCCGCCCTGGTGCTCTCAAGCGACGAGTGGGCCAAGGCCAACAACAAGACGGTGCTCGCCACGGTCCTCGGCCAGGCACAGACCGCGGATGACTTCCCGTACCTGGCCAAGACCCCGGCGCTCGCCAGCCTGAAGCTGCTCAAGCAGGTCGGCCTCAAGCCCGAGGACATCGACCTGTGGGAGATCAACGAGGCCTTCGCCTCGGTCACCCTGAACAGCATCAAGATGCTCGGCATCGACCCCGACAAGGTCAACGTCAACGGCGGCGCGGTGGCCATGGGCCACCCGATCGGCGCCTCCGGCGGCCGGATCGTCGGGACCCTGGCGCTGGAGCTGAAGCGGCGCGGCGGCGGCAAGGGCATCGCCGCGATCTGCTCCGGCGGCGGTCAGGGTGACGCGATCCTGATCGAGGTTTGAGCCGCAGAGAGGCAACTGTCCACGCGGCTACCGAGCTCAAAGCCGGTAGCCGCGCCGCCGCGTTCTTTGACCTGGACAAGACCCTGATGCAGGGG
>JAFMRN010000223.1 GCA_017354065.1 Solirubrobacterales bacterium | reverse complement strand
CTCACCGGCTGGCGCCAGACCAGCCGGGTGGTGGTTCCGACGCTCGCACGGCCCGCCGGTACGCGACTGCGCGGCCACTGGCGCGGGGCTTCTGAGCGCGGCGCGCTGCGGGGCCGCGTGCTGATCGGCACCCGCGGGTCGAGCTACAGCTTCACCTACAGGGGCGCGGGAGCAGCGCTGATCGGGACGCGCTGGCGGCGTGGAGGCAGCATCACCGTCAGCTTCAACGGGAAGCGCAAGCGGGTATCCACGCGGGCCGGAAAGACGCTTCCGCTACAGCGACTGTTCGCCGGCGCGGCGCGCCAGGGCAGGCACACCCTCAGCCTGGTTGTCAACAGCGGCAGCGTCGGAGTTGAGGGGCTGGCGCTCAGCGACTGGATCCGCTAAGCCCTGGCCGAAGCGCTCGGCGCGCTGGGCCTCGCGCTCTGACTCATCCAGCGCCCGCGCGAACAGGTAGGCGATCGCGATGCCCATCACGATCGACTGCTCGAGCGCCATCACCAGGCCGGCGATGCTCTGGTCGATCTGAGCGGACATCCCCCAGTAGTGGACCTGGTGCTGATACCAGCCATAGAACGACGAGGGCGCGAAGGTCAGGGCCACTCCGAGCATCCCGACGGTCAGCTTCGTGATGACCATGTACATGACCGGGCTCATGCCGTCCAGGTGCATGCGCCCGCGGATCGGGGAGAGCAGATGCCACCAGTAGAGGAACCCCGCCGTTGAGAAGCAGATGTGCTCCAGCACGTGGACGTCGGGGTGCTGGAGGGCCATGTCATAGAAGTGCGGGATGTGCCAGACGATCATCACCACGATGTAGGCGAACAGCGCGAACCACGGGTGGGCGAGGAGACCGACCTTCCGCTCGATCACGGTCACGCGGCGGGTGACCGGCCGCAGGATCCCCTTGGTCAGGCTGAGGATCACGAGGATCGGGAACAGGTCCAGCAACAGCAGGTGCTGGACCATGTGGATCGACAGGAAGCTGTCCGCCAGCGAATCCACCGGCGAGATCAGGGCGGCCAGCACGCACAGCATCGCCCCGGCGAACAGGGCCAGGCGCCCGTAGCCGGGCGGGTGGGGCTGGCCGGGGCCGCGGGCCCGCCGCCAGCCCAGGCAGTAGGCGAGCGTCATCGCGGCAACGCCGACGATCACGCTCGGCTCGTATGTCCATTCGATCGGAGGCGCCACGGAACTTCCCTACACGTTATGCGGGTTCGGGCTCGACATGCAGGGCCTGGGGGTGTATTAAATGCAAACTTGCACCTTGTGTCCGTGCGACGGCGCGGACGCTCGACCGAGGAGGTCATCGATGCGGATCGATGTCAAGGGCCGGAACCTGCCCATATCGGATGAACTTCGAGCTCACGTGGAGCGAAAGTTCAAGAAGGTGTCGGCTCAGGTCTCGAAGTTGGCGGACATGGAGGTTGATCTCTTGCATGAGACCAACCCCAAGATCACCGACTCTGAGGTCGCCCGTGTGACGTTGCACCTCAAAGGTGTGACGCTGCGCGCCTGTGCGGCCAGCCACGAGATCCATCATTCCGTCAACCTGGCCGCGGAAGAAATAGCGGTGCAGGTCAAGCGCCATCGTGAGAAGCGCCGCCACCGGCGTGAGGCTCGCCAGATGTCGCCGCGTACCCTGGCGCCGGGCATGACGCCAGGCGAATCCGGCGCGTCGCCGGCCTGAGCGAGGGCAGGCCGCCGAGCTAGCGCCGGGCGGAAAACCCGGGCGGGCGCGAACCGGGCGCGCCAACCCGCTCGGGCTCGCGCGGGACCGCTACGCTTGCGCCTATGTCCTTCTTTGACCGCGCCCTCCGTCTCGGCGAGGGGAAGAAGTTCAAGTCTTATGAGCAGCGCGTCTCCCAGATCAACGCGTACGAGCCGGAGATGGAGGCATCTACGGACGAGGAGCTGCGCGAGCACGTAGATGAGCTGCGCGAGCGCGCTCGCGACGGCGAGTCGCTGGACGCGTTGCTGCCTGAAACCTTTGCGCTGGTGCGTGAGGCCAGCAGGCGGACGCTGGGGATGCGCCACTTCGACGTGCAGCTGATCGGCGGGATGGTTCTGCACGACGGCTGCATCGCCGAGATGAAGACCGGTGAGGGCAAGACCCTGACCGCGACCACGGCCGTGGTCCTGAACGCGCTGGGCGGGCGCGGCGTCCACGTGGTGACCGTGAACGACTACCTGGCGCGCCGCGACGCGCTGTGGATGAAGCCGATCTACGACTTCCTCGGCATCAGCGTCGGAATCCTGCAGAACATGCAGGACTTCGAGGAGAAGCAGGCCGCCTACGCCGCGGACGTCACCTACGGCACCAACTCAGAGTTCGGGTTCGACTACCTGCGCGACAACATGGCCACCTCGCTGGAGGAGAAGGTCCAGCACGGCGGCCGGCCCAAGCCCGAGGACGGCAGCTCGGCCTACCACCAGTTCGCGATCGTCGATGAGGTCGACAACATCCTGATCGACGAGGCGCGCACGCCGCTGATCATCTCCGGCGCGCCGGAGAGCGCCGCCGACCTGTACGTGAAGTTCGCCAAGCTCGCCCCGATGATGGAGTCGGGGGAGACGCCCAAGGGGATGCTCCCAGCGGACCGCAAGAACTTCGTGGCGGACTTCGACTACGAGTACGACGAGAAGTACAAGACCGTCTCAGTCACGGAGAAGGGCGTGGCCAAGGCCGAGCGCTTCCTCCGGATCGGGCACCTCTACCAGGCCGAGAACGGCCACCTGGTCAACCACCTCCAGCAGGCGCTGAAGGCCGAGTCGCTGTTCAAGCGCGACGTGGACTACGCGGTGATCGACAACGAGGTCAAGATCATCGACGAGCACACCGGCCGCATCCTTGAGGGGCGCCGCTGGTCAGAGGGCCTGCACCAGGCCGTGGAGGCCAAGGAGGGCGTGGCGATCCAGGAGGAGAACCAGACGCTCGCCTCCGTCACCTACCAGAACTTCTTCCGCATGTACGACAAGCTTGCGGGCATGACCGGTACGGCCCTGACCGAGGCCACCGAGTTCATGAAGATCTACGACCTGCAGGTCGTCTCGATCCCGACCAACCGGCCGATGATCCGGGACGACCAGAACGACCAGGTCTTCAAGACCAAGAACGGCAAGTGGGACGCCGTCATCCGGGAGATCGAGGCCTGCCATGCGAAGGGCCAACCGGTCCTGGTCGGCACCATCTCCGTTGAGGTCTCAGAGCTGCTCAGCGCGCGGCTGAACCAGAAGGGCATCAAGCACACCGTGCTGAACGCCAAGCCCGAGCACGCCGAGCGTGAGGGTGAGACGATCGCCGAGGCCGGGGTCCCCGGGGCGGTAACGATCGCCACCAACATGGCCGGCCGTGGTGTCGACATCAAGCTCGGCGGCAACGCCGAGCACCTGGCCGAGCTTGACGCCCGCCGCGCCGGTCTGACCCAGGGCACCGAGGAGTTCGCCGCCCACGTTGCGCGCGTGCTGCCCGGCTATGAGGAGCAGGTGAACGCCGCGCGTGAGCAGGTCAAGGAAGCCGGCGGGCTCTGCATCATCGGCACCGAGCGCCATGAGTCGCGCCGGATCGACAACCAGCTGCGCGGCCGCTCGGGCCGCCAAGGTGACCCGGGAAGCTCGCGCTTCTACCTGTCCGGCGAGGACGACCTGGTGCGGCTGTTCGCCGGCAACCGGATCTACGGGATCCTCGACAAGCTCGGCCAGACCGATGACGAGGGCTATGAGGAGCCGATCGAGGCCGGCATGCTCTCCAAGCAGATCGAGAAGGCCCAGAAGAAGGTCGAGGACAACGCGTTCCTGTCCCGTAAGCACGTGCTCGAGTACGACGACGTGCTGAACGAGCAGCGTCGCGTGATCTACGCCTACCGTGACGACATCCTCGAGGGCCGTGACATGCGCGAGCCCTCACGTGATGAGGTCGTCAACGTGCTGGACCGTCTGGTCTCGGAGTACGCCGGCGGCGAGTACGTCGACAGCTGGGACATCCCCGGCCTGCTGGACCAGGCCGCGCAGGTCTTCCCGCTGTCCGATGAGCTGCTGGAGACCGATCCCAACCGCGTGGACCGTGAGGAGCTGGCCGACCGCTTGAAGGAAGAGGCGCTGGCGGCCTATGACCACCGTGAGGAGGAGCTCGGCGAGGAGCTGATGCGCGCGCTGGAGCGCTTCCTGTTGTTGCAGATCATCGACCAGCGCTGGCGCGAGCACCTGCACGACATGGATTACCTGCGTGAGGGCATCAACTACCGCGGCCTGGGGGGTCAGACCGAGCCGCTGGTGATCTACAAGAACGAGGCCTACAGCCTGTTCGGCGATCTGATGAACCTGATCTGGGGGGACTTCGCCCGCCTGATCCTGCACGTCGAGGTCAACGTCTCAGACGATCCGGCCGCGGGAGCTGCCCCGGAGCAGCCCGAGCCACCGGCGCCGGCGCCCCCG
>JAFMRN010000222.1 GCA_017354065.1 Solirubrobacterales bacterium | reverse complement strand
GGTGGCACGATCGTGAACGTCGGCGCGCCGCCCACGGACACGTCGATCTCGGTGCACCCCTTCAACCTGATCATGGGCCGCAAGAGCTGGGCCGGGTCGCTGATCGGTGGCATCCGCGAGACCCAGGAGATGCTCGACTTCTGTGGCAAGCACGGGATCGGCGCGGAGATCGAGAAGATCTCAGCCGATCAGATCGACGAGGCCTGGGATCGCGTCGTCGCCTCTGACGTGCGCTACCGGTTCGTGATCGACACCGCCACGATCTGACGATAGGTCTGGGGAGTTTTGGTGCCTATAGGCATCAAAACTCCCAACACCCTTGGTAGTTGACGGCGCAACTATTCTTGAGCCCGTGAGCAAGAGCATCGGATTTCTCTCCTTCGGGCACTGGAGCCCGCACCAGTCCTCTCAGACACGGTCAGCTGCCGACGCGCTCAACCAGTCGCTCGAGCTGGCGGTCGCGGCCGAGGAGCTGGGCGCTGACGGCGCCTACTTCCGCGTGCACCACTTCGCGCGCCAGCTTTCCTCGCCGTTCCCGCTGCTGGCGGCGATCGGCGCCCGCACCGCCAAGATCGAGATCGGCACCGGCGTGATCGACATGCGCTATGAGAACCCGCTGTACATGGCCGAGGACGCCGGCGCCGCCGACCTGCTCGCCGGCGGCCGGCTGCAGCTCGGGATCAGCCGCGGTTCGCCGGAGCAGGTGATCGACGGCTACCGCTACTTCGGGTACGAGCCGCCGGAGGGCAAGAGCGACTCAGACATGGCGCGTGAGAGCACCGAGCAGCTGCTGGCGGTCCTGACCGGGCAGGGCTTTGCCGAACCA
The DNA here is from genome assembly GCA_017354065.1 of Solirubrobacterales bacterium. GTDB lineage: Bacteria > Actinomycetota > Thermoleophilia > Solirubrobacterales > Solirubrobacteraceae > Palsa-465. Next base: position 3,613 of record JAFMRN010000222.1, on the reverse strand, counting down.
CACCCGCGCCCGATGTTCCCCAACCCGCCGGGGCTGCTGCGGATCGAGCCGCACTCACCGGGACTCAAGGACCGGATCTGGTGGGGGTCGGCGTCGAACATGACCGCCGTCTGGGCGGCCGAGCAGGGCCTGAACCTGCAGAGCTCCACGCTGAAGCAGGACGAGACCGGCGAGCCCTTCCATGTGCAGCAGCGCAAGCAGATCCACGCCTACCGCTCAGCCTGGAAGCAGGCCGGCCACCAGCGTGAGCCGCGCGTGTCGGTCAGCCGCAGCATCTTTGCGATCACCAACGACTGGGATCGCGCTTACTTCGGCAGTGACGCCAACTCGCGAGACCAGGTCGCCTTCATCGACAACATGCAGGCGGTGTTCGGGCGCAGCTACGCGGGGGAGCCCGACAAGCTGGTGGAGCAACTGCGCGCGGATGAGGCGATCGCCGCCGCCGACACGCTGCTGCTGACCGTCCCGAACCAGCTGGGCGTCGAGTACAACGCCCACGTGCTGGAGAGCATCCTCACCCACGTCGCGCCGGCGCTCGGCTGGCGCTAAAGCGCCGTCACCTCGCGCAGGTCCTCCAGCGCCTCAGACATCAGCAGGCTGAACGCCGCGGGGTCGTCCTGGGCGATCCAGCGGTTGAAACCGACCTGGAAGACGGTCTGCGCCGTCTCGGCGACCAGCTCCGCGGTGGTTTCGGGAACGCCACGCTGCACCAGCGCGCTGGTGGCCGCGGCCTTCATCGACGCGAGCTTGATCAGCTCGCGCTCCTGCAGCTCGGGGCTGGAGGCGATCAGCTCCGCCCGCTGGGCGGCAAAGCCGTGGCGCTCGGTAAACATCTGTGAGCACGCGTCGAGCCCGGCGCTCGCGGCCTGCATCGGCGTAGCGCTCTCCGGCGCCTCCAGGATGCCGGTCACCAACAGCTCGGTGAGCTGCTCGGAGCCGCCGAACAGCACCTCGCGCTTGTCGCTGAAGTGGCGGAAGAACGTGCGCTTGGTCAGGCCCGCGCGTGCGGCGATCTCGGCCACGGTCGTGTCCTCGTAGCCCAGCTCACTGAACAGCTCAAACGCCGCTTGTTGTAGCCGTCCGACCGCGTCTGGTTCCCAGCGCATGCGCACGAGGTTAGTCATGTCACCGAGTGACATCAACCTGCTAGGGTGATGACACCAAGTGACATCACGAAAGGCTTTCCATGCGAGTTTTCATCACAGGCGCCTCCGGACACGTCGCCTCCGCGGTAGTACCCGAGCTGCTCAACCACGGCCACCAGGTCCTCGGCCTGGCACGCTCCGATGAGAGCGCGGCCAAGGTCTCAGCGCTCGGAGCCGAGGTCCGCCGCGGCGACATCACCGACCTCGACCTGCTGTCCAAGTCCGCGGCGGAAGCAGATGGCGTGATCCACCTGGCCTTCCGGCACGACATCGCCTTCAGCGGCGACTTTGCCGGCGCGGCCGACTCGGATCAGGCGGCGATCAAGGTGATCGGGCAGGCGCTGGCCGGCAGCGGCAAGCCCTTCATCGGGACCGGCGGGTCGCTGTTTGTCGCCGGCGAGTACCCGGCCAAGCTCGGGACCGAGCAGGACGCGGGTTCCGGGCCGAATCCGCGCACGGCCTCCGAGCGCGCCCTGCTGGGCCTGTCCTCGGAAGGCGTGCGCTCGGCGAACGTGCGCCTGGCCCCGGTGGTCCACAGCGACCTGGACAAGCACGGTTTCATCTCGATCCTGATCAACTTCGCGCGCGAGAACGGCTTTGCCGCCTACGTCGGTGAGGGCAAGAACCGCTGGCCGGGCGCGAACACCCGGGACATCGGTGTGCTCTACCGCCTCGCGCTGGAGAAGGCCCCGGCCGGCAGCGCGTTGCACGGCGTCGAGTCAGAGGGCTATGCGTTCCGCACGATCGCGGAGGCGATCGCGGCCAAGCTCGGCCTGGAGGCGCGCAGCATCAGCGCCGAGGAAGCGAACCAGCGGCTCGGCTTCCTGGCGCAGTTCGCCCAGGCGGACAACCCGACCTCAAACAGGTGGACCCGGGAGACGCTCGGCTGGGAGCCCACGCACCCGGGGCTGCTCGAGGATCTCGCCGCCGAGCATTACTTCTCAGAGACGCACGAGGTTCTCGGCTGACAGCCCCCGCGTGATCCCGCGGAGGTCCACAAACAACGCGGCCTCACGCGCGAGCGTCAGGTGGTCGATGCCGGGGTGGGCGGTCACCAGCACCACCGCGTCGGCGTCGGCCACCGCCGTTCCGAGCGGTGCGCTTGAAAGGCCCAGGTCCGCCAGCTCGGGCACGTAAGGGTCGTGGTAGCTGAGGTCCGCCCCGCGCGCCTGGAGTTGCTCGAGGATCCGGATCGCCGGTGACTCGCGCGTGTCCGAGACGCCGCCCTTATAGGCGACGCCGAGGATCGCGAGCTTCGAGCCCTTGATCGGCTTGGCGACGTCGTTCAGCGCGCGCTCGATCCGCTCGACGCAGTGGATCGGCATCTCCTGGTTGATCTTCCCGGCCAGCTCGATGAACTCGGTCGAGGTGTGGAACTCGCGGGCGCGCCAGGTCAGATAGAAGGGGTCGACGGGGAGGCAGTGGCCGCCCATTCCGGGACCCGGCTTGAAGGGCATGAACCCGTAGGGCTTGGTGGCGGCGGCGTCCACGACCTCCCAGATGTCGATTCCCATCCGGTCGGCCAGCATCGCCAGTTCGTTCACGAGCGCGATGTTCACGGAACGGAAGATGTTCTCCAGCAGCTTGGTCAGCTCCGCCGCCTCCGGGGTGGAGACCTCGACGATCTGCTCACAGACCTTTGAATACAGCGCGTGCGCGCGGGCCAGCGCTTCCGGTGTCAGCGCGCCGATCACCTTCGGGGTGTTCGCCAGCGTGTAGTCCGAGCGCCCCGGGTCGACGCGCTCGGGTGAGAAGGCGATATGCAGGTCATCGCGGCCCAGCGCCGGGGCCAGCAGCTCCCGCGTGGTGCCGGGGTAGGTGGTCGACTCCAGCACGATCAGCTGCCCGGCGCTGACCACGGGCGCGAGGCTTGCCGCTGTGGCCTGCAAGGGCCCCAGCTCGGGCTCGCGGTTGGGCGTGAGCGGCGTCGGGACGCAGATCAGGATCGCGTCAGTGCCCGCGAGTGACGTGTAGTCGTCGCTGGCACTGATTTCTACGGCGGACAGCCGCGCGGAGCTGACGTCTCCGACGTAGGACTCGCCGCGCTTGATCGCGTCGAGCTTGCCTTTGTCGACGTCTACGGCGACCACCTGCTCGCCGGCCTCAGCGAAGGCGACCGCAAGTGGCAGCCCCACATAGCCGAGCCCTACTACTCCAATAGCCATAAGAACCGATGACAGTAGCGGTCCTACAATTGGCGCAGTCCCGTCGCGGTGGAGGCCTGTGAACCAGGTCAGGTGCGGAAGCAAGCAGCCTTAAGCGGCAACCTCCAGGCGCGGCGGGGCACTTATGTCCCTGCGTGTCGTCATTACGACGTAGAGGGACATCGACTCGCTCTAGACTCGCCGCAGTGTCCGCCGGCCCGTCCCTGTATCGCCGCCACCGTCCCCGCAGCTTCGCGGACGTGGTCGGTCAGGAGCACGTGGTGCGGACCCTGTCCCACGCGGTGGAACAGAACAAGGTCCACC
>JAFMRN010000052.1:4387-10852 GCA_017354065.1 Solirubrobacterales bacterium | reverse complement strand
GCGGGGCAGGTCCACAACCAGCGCGTCGGTGATCTCGGGCAGGGCGAGCACCGCGGCGTAGATCTCGGCGGTCCCGATCCGCACGCCACCGCGGTTGATCGTCGAGTCTGAGCGGCCGTGGATGATCGCGCCGCCCTCCGGGGTCAGCTCAATCCAGTCACCGTGGCGCCAGACCCCGGGAAACATCGAGAAGTAGCTCTCGCGGTAGCGCTCGCCGTCGGGATCGCCCCAGAAGCCGACGGGCATGGAGGGCATCGGCTTTGTGATGACCAGCTCCCCCATCTCCCCCACCAGCGAGTTGCCGTCCTCATCCCAGGCCTCGATCGCAGCGCCCAGCGCGCGCGCTTGGAGCTCGCCCTCACGGACCGGCAGGGTCGGGACGCCGCCGACGAACGCCGTGCACACGTCGGTGCCCCCTGATGTCGAGAACAGCCAGGTGTCCGAACCCAGCTGCTGATAGATCCAGCGGAACCCGTCCGGGGACAGCGGGGATCCGGTTGAGCCGACCGCGTGCAGCGCGCTCAGCTCACGCCCGTTCGCCTTGAGCGTGATGCCGGCCTTCATGCAGGAGCTGATGAACGCCGCGCTGGTGCCGAAAGTCGTGATCCCGGCCGCTGCCGCCAGGTCCCACAGGGACTCAAGGCTCGGATGGCCGGGGTTCCCGTCATAGAGCACGATGCTGGCGTCGGTCAGCAGCACCCCGATCAGGAAGTTCCACATCATCCAGCCGGTGGTGGTGAACCAGAACACGCGGTCGTCGGCCCGCGCGTCCAGGTGCAGGTGCGCGATCTTGGCGTGCTCCAGCAGGATCCCGCCGTGGCTCTGCACGATCGCCTTCGGCAGGCCGGTGGTGCCGGAGCTGTAGAGGATCCACAGCGGATGGTCGAATTCGGTTTCCGCAAACTGGAGTCCGGCGCCCGCGCCACGCAGTTCTGGCGGCCATCCCTCCCCGCCCAGATATCCGAGCGTGACCACCCGCGGGTTCGACGGGATCGCGGCTGCGATCTCGCTGACAATCTGGCGGCGATCGAAGTCACGGCCGCCGTAGCGGTATCCGTCCACCGCGAGCAGCACCTTGGGCTCGATCTGGGCGAAGCGGTCGATCACAGTGCGCGCGCCGAACTCGGGTGCCGCGGAGGACCAGATCGCACCGAGCGACGCGGTCGCCAGGAACGCGGCGATCGTCTCGGGAATGTTCGGCATGTAAGCCGCAACGCGGTCACCGGGTCCAACTCCCAGTTCTTGCAGGCCGGCGGCGATCTCCGCGGTCGCCTGGCGCAGCTCAGCCCAGGTCCAGTTGTCGAGCGGACGCAGCTCTGAAGCGTGCTGGATCGCCAGCGCGTCGGGATCCTTGCCGGCGAAGATGTTCTTGGCGTAGTTGACGCGGGCACCGGGCATGAACTCGGCGCCGGGCATCTGCTGAGAACCCAGGGGCACGCTCGGGGGCGCGTCGAAGGTCAGCTCGCAGAAGTCCGCGACCGACTGCCAGAACTGGCCGAGGTTGTCGACCGACCAGCGCCACAGCGCGTCGTAGTCGTTGAAGCGCAGTCCGCGTGTGTCTTCCAGCCACTCCTGGTACCGGGTCAGCGTCGAGGTTGCGATCCGCTCTTGACTGGGGCGCCACAGGACTGGATTCATGCTCGCGCAGTATCGCGCTTCGGGGACCACGGAGGCGCGCGCCGATTGTTAAAGCGGCGGTGTTCTATACCCAAAAAGGGGCGGTTTCAGATCTTGTGCAGACTGCCCAACCAAGACGCGGGCAAATGTGCGGCTTGCACAAGTTTTGAAATCGCCTCTTTTTATCCCCCAAACACCCCGCGCTCAACAATCACGCCGCTAGGAACCCCGCCGCCCGAACATCAGCGTTCGATCGGCCGGCACCGCGCTGCGTGAATCTGCGGCGAACCGCGCGGTCACCTCCAGGCCGCCGGTCTCGGGCGCCACCACGGACAGGTCCCCGTCATGGGCACGCACCACTGAGGCGACGATCGACAGGCCCAGGCCAAAACCGTCTCCGCCGCGCGACACGCGCTGGAACGGCTCGGTCAGGACCCCGACCTTGTCCGGCGCGATCACCGGTCCCGTGTTGGCGACACGGACCTCCGCACGCCCGTCGAGCGTCGCGGTCACGACCTCCAGGCGCCCGCCCTCCGGGACGTTGTAACGGATCCCGTTGTCGATCAGGTTCGCCAACAGGCGCTCCAGCAGCGCCGGGTCCCCGGCTGCCACGGCCGGCCCCAGGTCGGTCACGATCTCCACGCCGGCAGCCTTCGCCCGGCGATGCAGGTCCGTTACACAGTCGCCGGCCAGCTCCGCCAGGTCAACCGCGACCTCGGCGACGGACACGGTCTCTGAGCGCGCCAGCATCAACAGTGCGGCGACCAGCGCCTCGGAGCGGTCGATCGTCTCGCGCACGGCCTCCCCCATGCCGCGCAGCTCATCCGTGGAGGCATCAGGGTCGGCCAGCGCCACATCGACCTCGGTCCGCATGATCGTCAGCGGCGTGCGCAGCTCATGGCTCGCGTTGGCCACAAAGTCCCGCTGTGACGCGAACGCCGCATCCAGCCGCACCAGCATCCGATCAAACGTGTCGGCCAGCTCGCGCAGCTCGTCCTCAGGCCCGCCGAGTGAGATCCGCTCCCCCAGGTTCTCGCCTGAGACACGCTGGGCCGTGGCGGTGATCCGCCGCAACGGCGCCAGCGCGCGTCCCGCCAGCCACCAGCCCGCCATCACGGACACGGCCGTGGTCAGGATCAGCGCGCCGATGTAGTCGCGCAGCAGCTTGTGCAGCGTCGAGGAGATCAGCTCGTTGCGCAGCGAGCTCCAGATCGCCGCGTCAAGCCGCGCGCCCGCGCCGTGTGGGGGCGGCCGGACACTCAGCTCGCCCGCGGCGTTCAGCCGGACGTTCAGGTTGGAGCGGACCAGCAGGTACCCGACCGTCAGCAGGATCGCGCCGGTGATCAGGAACACGGCCCCGTAGAGCAGGGTCAGCCGGGCGCGGATGGTCCAAGGCGGCAGTCTCCCCAGGCCCCGTCCCATGCTCAGACCATCCGGTAACCGATGCCGATCACCGTCTCCACCACCGGCGGATCACCGAGTTTGCGGCGCAGGGTCATGATCGTCATCCGCACGACGTTGGTGAACGGGTCGGTGTGCTCGTCCCAAACGCGTTCAAGCAGCTGCTCCGCGGAGACGGTGGCACCGTCGGCCTCCATCAGCGTCTCCAGCACGGCCAGCTCCTTGCGGGCCAGCTCAATCGGCCGACCGCCGCGCGCGACCGAGCGGCGGGCCGGGTCCAGCTCCAGGTCGCCGTGGACCAGCAGCGGCGGGCGTGCGGGTACCGAGCGTCGGGACAGCGCCCGGATCCGCGCAACCAGCTCGGCAAAGCGGAACGGCTTGGCCAGGTAGTCATCCGCGCCCAGGGCCAGCCCCTGGACGAGATCATCAACCTCGCCGGCGGCCGTGACCATGATGATTCCTGTCTCAGGGCGCGCGCCGCGCACCTGGGAGCAGACCTGATCGCCGTGCACGCCGGGGAGGTCGCGGTCCAGCACGACCACGTCGTAGCGCACGACCGTGTTCTTGGCCAGCGCCTCATCACCGTCGAGGGCCAGGTCGACCGCCATCCCCTCGCGCCGCAGGCCACGAGCAATGGCGTCAGCCAGGCGGCGCTCGTCTTCAACCACTAGTACTCGCATGTAGCTCCGAGCATGGCGGATCGCCAGTAAGTGGCGCGTAAGTGATAACTATCACACGCGACCTCGGAGGCGTCACAGGCACGTAACTCCCGCGACGAACTTTCGTATACGCTTCGAGTTCAGGATTACATCAACTGACGTAACACCAAACAAGGTCATAGTCATCCATGCCCCAGCAGCAGAAAACTGTGACGGAACGCGGGATCGCCTTCGGTCTCCAAGCGCTTAACGCGTTCGCGTCATCTGGGCTTCTCGACCGTCTCGGGATCCGAGACACGGCGGAGAAAGTCCTCTACAACTCTTCTAGACAGTCAGTGCGTGCCGCCGGCACCGCGGGCCGCGTCTTCAAGGCAACCTCGAAGCTGACTTCGCCTCAGCGCCAGCCCACGGCCAAGAAGCCGAAGGAGCTGTTTGACCTCACCCCGACCGACGAGCAGCAGATGCTGGCCGAGTCGGTCCGCGACTTCGCGCTCGAGAAGATCCTCCCGGCCGCTCACGACGCCGACGAGGCAGCCAAGACCCCGTCCGAGCTGCTCGACCAAGCCAATGAGCTTGGCCTGGCGATCGTCGGCGTCCCTGAGAGCCTCGGCGGCGTGGTCCAGGAGCGTTCCGCGGTAACCGCCGTCCTGCTGGCCGAAGCGTTGGCCCAGGGCGACCTTGGCGTCGCGGTTGCGGCGCTTGCACCGGCCGGCGTCTCGACCGCGTTGTCCCTCTGGGGTGACGCCGACCAGCAGGCCAAGTACCTGCCGGAGTTCGTCGGCGAGAACCCGCCGCCGGCCGCCGTTGCGATCACCGAGCCGACCGCACTGTTCGACCCGCTCAAGCTCGAGACCAAAGCGACCAAGTCCGCTGACGGCTACACGCTGAACGGCGTCAAGTCGCTGGTGCCCCGCGCCGCTGAGGACGAGCTGTTCATCGTCGGCGCCGAGCTGGACGGTTCCCCGGCCCTGTTCATCGTCGAGTCCAAGAACGACGGTGTCGCAACCGAGCCGGAGCCGGCCATGGGCCTGCGTGCCGCCAGCACCGGCCGTCTGGTGCTGGAGAACGTGAAGGTCCCGGCCGGAGCCCTGCTGGGTGACGGCGACCTGGACGTCTACAAAGAACTGATCGCGCTGGGACGCCTCGGCTGGGCGGCGCTGACTGTCGGTACCGGCCAGGCCGTCCTCGACTACACCAAGCAGTACGTGAACGATCGCGTCGCCTTCGGCGAGCCGGTCTCCAACCGCCAGGCGGTGGCCTTCAAGGTCGCCGACATCGCGATCGAGCTCGACGGTCTGCGGTTGGTCACCTACCGCGCCGCCTCACAGATCGACGCCGGCAAGAACGCCAGCAAGGAAGTCGCGCTGGCGCGCACGCTTGCCGCCAAGTACGGCATGCAGATCGGGTCTGATGGCGTCCAGCTGCTGGGCGGCCACGGATACACCAAGGAACACCCGGTGGAGCGTTGGTATCGCGACCTCCGCGCCGCGGGTCTGATCGAGGGAGTGCTGGTTCCGTAATGCCCATCAATCTCGAAGTCCCCAAGAAGTTCGACACGCTCATCTATCAGGCCAACCAGGCCGCCGAGCACGTCTTCCGGACCAACAGCCGCAAGTACGACAAGGCTGAGCACGAGTACCCCAAGGAGCTCGACTCCCTGGCCGCGCTGCTGGACGGCATCGCCGCCGGCGATCCGGGTGCGATGGGCGGCGCCGGTGCGACCTCCGGCACGCCCACGGACGACAAGTCGTCGAAGGAGCCCAAGGACCCGAACGCGACCAAGAACGGCGGCAACATGGCCTCCGTCCTGGCGATCACGGAGATGTGCTGGGGCGACACCGGCCTGCTGCTGACCATGCCCCGCCAGGGCCTGGGTCAGGCGGCAATCGCCGCCGTCGCGACCCCGGAGCAGCTGGAGAAGTTCGGCGGCCGCTGGGCGGCGATGGCGATCACCGAGCCGGAGGCGGGCTCTGACTCGGCTGCGATCCGCGCGACCGCCGAGTTCGATGAGGCCACCGGCGAGTATGTGCTCAACGGCGAGAAGATCTTCGTCACCTCCGGCGATCGTGCCGAGCTGATCGTCGTGTGGGCGTCCCTGGACCGTTCCAAGGGCCGCGGCGCGATCAAGAGCTTCATCGTCGAGCGCGACAACCCGAACCTGCACCTGGACCGGCTCGAGCACAAGCTCGGCTGCAAGGCGTCGGACACGGCGAACTTCAGCCTCCACGACGTGCGCGTACCGAAGGAGAACCTGCTCGGTTCTCCGGAGATCCAGACCGCCAAGGAAGGCTTCTCCGGCGTCATGAAGACCTTCGACAACACGCGGCCGCTGGTCGCGGGTATGTCGATCGGCGTCGCGCGTGCCGCGCTGGAGCGTGGCAAGGAGCTGTTCACCAAGGCCGGCCTGGAGATCGACTACGACGTGCCGCTGCACGCCCAGTCGGGCGCTGCCGCGGAGTTCGTGGAGCTTGAGGCCGAGTGGGAAGCGGCGCGTCTGCTGACCCTGCGTGCCGCCTGGATGGCCGACAACAAGAAGCCCAACACGGTTGAGGCGTCGATGTCCAAGGCCAAGGCCGGACGTGTGGCCACCGACATCTGTCTGCGCATCGTGAAGCTGGCCGGCGCGGTCGGCTACGGCGAGTCGGAGCTGCTCGAGAAGTGGGCCCGTGACGTGAAGATCCTCGACATCTTCGAGGGCACCCAGCAGATCCAGCAGCTGGTCGTCGCGAGGAACCTGCTCGGCAAGTCCTCCGCCGAGCTCAAATAGTCACTGGCGGGGGGGGGGGGG
>JAFMRN010000052.1:0-4377 GCA_017354065.1 Solirubrobacterales bacterium | reverse complement strand
CGGGGTGGTCTTTGAGACCACCCCGCCGTGAGAGTTCTCTCAGCCGGACCTTACGTCGCACTTACGCCAGCTAATTTGACTGCTGGCAATGATCAATTGGCGACGTACAGAATTCGTGCTCATGGGCCTCGGGGTCCTGGGCTTCAGCACCCTGCTGATCCACCTGAAGTCCCTGTGGAAGGGCATCCCCGCCCACCCATTGCTGATCCACGTCCCGGTTATCCTGGTGCCGGTATCGGTGCTCGGCGCCCTGGCAGTGGCCGCGTGGCCGGCGCTGCAGAACCGGTACGGCACGTTGCTGTCGATCGTGGCGATCATCGCGATGTCCTCGATCTTCCTGGCGATGGGCGCCGGCGACCAGCTCGCCCACGCCACGCACGACCATGACGCGCTGCTCAAGGCCCACGCCCACGCGGCGACGACGCTTGAGATCGTGTTCATCATCACCACGGCCGTGCTGATCCTGAACTTCGCTGCCTTCCGCATCTCCAACTCGCACGGCCCGACCGGCCTGAAGCCGCTTGACCTCGCGCTCGGCAACCCCGTGTCGGGATACGTGCTGCGCGGCGCGCTGGTCGTCCTGGCGCTGATCAGCGCCTATGCCGTCTACCACGTCGGAGATCTCGGCGCCCAGCACGTCTGGGCGGGCACGCTCAAGTCCTGAGCGTCTCGAAGCTGATCCCGGCCCGGGTCAGCCGCTCCAGCAGCGGCTGGCCCAGCGCCTGGGCCGTGGTGACCTGGCCGGCGACGTCAGGCACGTCGTCAAAGGCCAGGCACAGCGCCGCCTCAGCCAGCATCTTGGCGGTCTCACCGTAGCCGGGATCGCCGCCCGAGACCTGGGTCAGCACACGCTTTCCACCGCCTTCACCGCTGAAGCGCACCCGGAACCAGCTCTTGGCGCGCGTCTCCTCGGACGGGCCGTCACCGGGGTCGCGCAGCCCCAGCGCGAGCTTGCGCGTCGGCGGGGTTTGTGCGGCCAGCACCAACGCGGTGGCGGCGCCGATGATCTGTGCGGTGGTCAGCGCCGTGCCCGGCACGATGTAGTGCCCGTAGCTGAAGTCGGGGCCGTAGCGTTCCAGCGCACGCGCGGAGCGCAGCACTATCTGGGGGTCGATCAACGGCGCGCTCAGCACCCAGCCGCCGGCCTCCGGGACCTTGTGGGGCGGCTTGACCGAGCCGTGCACACGGCGGCCGTTGGCGTTCCACCTGCCCTGCTCCAGCTTGTTGCGCTGACGTGCGGTGCCCGCCATCTGGCGCAGGCGCGACATCGCCGTCACGGCTGAATGGTAGGTGCCACCGGAGAACGTCGCCCCGACCCGCACGTAGCCGTTGACGCTCAGGGGCACGCCCTCAGGCAGCTGCTGGACGGTGTAGAAGGCACCCAGGTCATGCGGAACCGAGTCGAAGCCGCACGCGTGGATCAGCCGTGCGCCCGTCTCGGTCGCCTGGGCGTGGTAGCGCAGGTACATGCGGTCCACGAACTCCGGCTCACCGGTCAGGTCGAGGTAGCCGGTGCCGGCCGCCGCACAGGCCGCGACCAGCGGCTCCCCGTACTGCAGGTACGGGCCCACGGTCGTGACCAGCACGCGGGTCGACTCGGCCAGCTGGCGCAGCGAGTCCGGGTCGCTGGCGTCGGCCTTGATCAGCGCCACGTCATGGCCCAGCGCGCGGAGCTTGTCGAGGTTGCGGCCGGCCAGCGCGATCCGCGCGTCCGCCGGCGCGTTGGCAATCAGGTACTCCGCCGTCAGGCCGCCGGTGAAGCCGGTGGCGCCGAACAGGACTAGGTCGTAAGCGCGTTCCATGCCCTCGCACAATACCCTGAGCGCAATGCAGATCCGCAGCGCTGACCCGAACAGAGACGCGGCAGCGTGCGTGGAGATCTACACGCCGTTTGTGACAGACAGCGTGGTCAGTTTCGATGAGGTCCCGCCCAGCGTCGAAGAGTTCGCCGCGAAGATCGCGAAGCTGTCAGACACTCACGAGTTCCTCGTGGCCGAGACCGGCAACAAGGTCAGCGGCTATGCCTACGCCGGGCCCTACCGCGAGCGCGTCGCCTACCGCTGGGCGACGGAGGTCAGCGTGTACGTGCACCCGGACCATCGCCATGAGGGCGTCGGCGCGGGCCTCTACCGGGAGCTGCTCAAGCGGTTGCGCGACAAGGGCTTCCGCATAGCGATAGCCGGGATCACCCAACCGAACGACGCCAGCATGGCGCTGCACATGAGCCTCGGGTTCACCCAGGTCGGGATCTTCCAGCGGATCGGCTTCAAGCTCGGCGCCTGGCAGGACGTCGCGTTCCTGCAGCTCGAGCTGGCGCCGGACGCCGGCCCGCCGACAACCTAGGTCTGCTCGCGCAGCTCGCGCTTGAGCACCTTGCCTGAGGGGTTGCGCGGCAGCTCGTCCAGGAACACCACGTCGCGCGGCACCTTGAACCGGGCCAGGTTCGCCTTGACGAACTCACGGACGCCGTCGGCGTCGAGCTGCCGGCCGGGGCGCAGCACGACAAAGGCCGCCAGGCGCTTGCCGAAGTCCTTGTCATCGACGCCGATCACGGCCGCCTCCTCAATCGCCGGATTGGTGATCAGCAGCTCCTCAACCTCGCCGGGGAACAGGTTCTCGCCCCCGGAGACGATCATGTCGTCGTCACGCCCGTCGACCCAGAGGCGCCCCGCGGAGTCGAAGTGGCCGACGTCACCGGTGCTCATCATCCCGTCGATCACGTCCTTGTGGCCGCCGCCGGTGTAGCCCTCGAACTGGAAGGAGTTGGAGACGAAGATGCGCCCGACCTTGTCGGGCCCGAACAGCCGCTGGTCGTCCTCGTCATACAGGCGGACGCGGGTGCCATACGGTGGCCGCCCGGCACAGCCAGGCGCTGCGGCCAAATCCGCGGGGGTCGCGAAGGTGGCGTAAGCGACCTCGGTCGACCCGTAGAAGTTGTAGAGCACGTTGCCGATGCTGCGCTGGGTGCGGCGCACGAGCTCGGCCTCCAGCTGAGAGCCGGACACGAAGATGATTCGCAGGCTGGAGGTGTCATACACGCCCGGGTTCTGCTCCAGCACCGAGACGATCCGGCGCAGCATCACCGGCACCACCACCAGCGCGCTGGGCCGGTGCTTGGTGATCGCCGCCAGCACCCGCTCGGGGTCAAAGCGCCGCTCAACGATGTTCGTGTTGCCCAGCGACACCGACAGCAGGGACTGCGTGTAGCCGACCCCGTGGAACATCGGCGGTGCCACATAGGTCGCCTCGCCACTGCGGTAGGGCACCTTGGAGAGCATCGCGCCGACCGGCGCCAGTGAGAAGGAGCTCGACCGCGGCGCGCCCTTGGGCGTGCCCGTGGTTCCGCTGGTCAGAAGCACCACCCGCGCGTGGCGTGAGGGCACCGCGGCGGCGCGGCCCGCGCCGGCTCGGACCAGATCCTCAAGGCGCTCCCGGCCGGTGTCCTGATCGACCCAGGCGATAACCCTGGCAGCGTCAATGCCGCCCACGAGCTGCTCGTACTCCTCGTCGTGGACCAGCAGCGAGACCCCCTCACGCGTGCACACGTCGTGGAGCTGGGGACCGCCGAAGTCGGTGTTCAGATACAGGATCCGGGCCCCGAGCTTGGCCGCCGCGAAGCTGATGTCATAGAACCCGCGGTGGTTGCGACAGAGGATCCCGATCGTGTCCGCGGTGCCGATGCCACGCTCTGAGAGCACGGCAGCCAGCGCGTCGGAGCGGGCGTTGAGCTCACCGAAGCTGAGTGAGCCGAGCTCATCGATCAGGCCGGTGCGCTCGCTGTGCTTGACGGCGGCCAGCTGGATCGGCGCCCCGAGCTGTCCGTAGGCGCGCAGTGCCTTCAGCTCCGCCACCGTGTGTGACGGAGACGGCGAGATCATGCCCGCGTGGTTCAGCGTATGGACGGCGCGCAGCTCGCTGTAGGCCGCACGGCTCAGCGCACCGGCGCGCTGGACACGGCCGGTCCAGTCCGGCCCCAGCCGCTCACGGAAGCGCGCGTCCAGTCGCTTATGAAGCTCATCTCTGCTTGACACGGCGGCGAAAGGTACACGCTCGGTGCTCGTGCGAGACTTGCCGGCGAGCATGGCCGAATCCGCGCACGCCCTGATAGCCGACACGCTGCGGCAGGAGATCACTTCCGGCAAGCTGGCCCCGGGCGCGGAGCTTCCCTCGGAGACCGAGCTGTCCCAGCGCTTTGAGGTATCTCGCGGGACGGTCCGCCAGGCGCTGGGCGCGCTGCGCTCCGAAGGGCTGATCGCGGGCGGGCGCGGGCGCCGCGCGCTGGTCAACCGCCCGACCCTGTCCCAGAGCTTTGAACAGCACGTGTCCTTCAGCGTTTGGGCAGCGCGGGCCGGTCACACCCCCGGCGCGCGCACGCTG
>JAFMRN010000221.1 GCA_017354065.1 Solirubrobacterales bacterium | reverse complement strand
CAACACCATCGTCGGGGTGATCCTGATCCTCACGGGCCTTGTCTTCGCGGCGCTGGAGTTGACCGGCCACGGCCACGGACATAGCCATAGCCACGATCATGACCATGACCACGATCACGATCACGACCACCATGACCACCACGGGCGCGCCGGTCTGCTGGCGGTGCTGGTTCCGTTCGGCGCGGCGGCCTCCCCGGATCTGACGATCCTGCCGGTGTTCCTGGCGGCTGCGGCCGCCGGCACCGCCACGGCCGCGGGAACGCTGGTCGCGTTCGCGATCGCGACGGTGGGAACGTTCGTGGTGCTCACGGCCGCGGCGTTCCTCACAGGCTCGCGGCTGCGCGGTGACTGGCTGGAGCGCTGGGGCAACCTGATCACCGCCGGGGTGTTGTTGGTGATCGGCGGACTGGTGCTAGCCGGCGTGATCTAAGCCGGCTTCCCAACGCTCCTCGACGCGGCCGAGCTTCCAGAAGGCCAGCGCGCCTCCCCAGACGACGACGAACAGGCCGACGACGATGTAACCGACGGTGTTCAGGTCCAGGCCACCGACAAAGTCCGCCAGCCAGCCGTTCCAGTGCAGCTCGTCTGAGAGCACGCCGATGATCTCAATCCCGCCGACGACAAACGCGATCGCCACCGACAGGCCCGTGATCGCGAGGTTGTAATAGACCTTGCGTACCGGGCGCGCGAATGCCCAGCCATATGCGGTGTTCATGAAGAAGCCGTCAAAGCTGTCAAACAGCGTCATCCCGCCCGCAAACAACAGCGGCAGGGCCAGCACGGCGTAGAAGGGCAGGCCCTGGGTCGCGGCTGCGGCCGTGCCGGCCAGCAACAGCACCTCTGTCGCGGTGTCAAAGCCGATGCCGAACAAGAAGCCGACCCCGAACAGCTGCCAACTGTGCTTGATCGCGCCCATCCAGGCACCGAAGAAGCGGTTCATGAAGCCGCGGGCTTGGAGGTGGGTCTCGAGCTGCTCCTCGTTGTAGTTGCCGCGGCGCATCTCCCTGAAAACGCGCCAGATACCGGCCAGCACCACCAGGTTGAGACCGGCGATCAACCACAGAAACGTAGCTGAGGTGACCGTCCCGACGGCCCCGCCGGTGACCTCGAAGCTGGAGCTCGGACGCACAACCGCGTGGAACACGGACTTGCTGGCGATCGTGGTGGCGACCCCGACCACCAGCATCACCGTTGAGTGGCCCAGGGCGAAGAAGAAGCCGGTGCCCAGCGGCCTGCGCTGCGGCCTGTCTGCCAGCAGCTTCCGCGTCGAGTTGTCGATCGCGGCGATGTGGTCCGCGTCAAAGGCATGGCGGGCACCGAGCGTCCACGCGGTGACCGCGACACCGACGCCGACGCCGAGGCCGGCGTAATGGAAGTGGTGGGGCATGATCGCCAGGGCGAACAGACCCCAGCCCGCGATGTTCAGGCCGGCGACGGTCGCCAGCATCAGGGTGGCGTCGCGCTTCTCTTGCGCGCTGAAGGACCGCCACCCCCTGAGAAACCTGCTTGCTGTCATGCGAGTCATCCTCCGTCGTCTCCGGAGGACGAAGGAGCTCTTGCGCCGGGACGCCCGAACCGCCCTTCATCCGAGGACTGGTATCGAGACGCTGAGGTAGGCGACCGGGCTTGTCCTCTTGTGAGGCTTCACCGTTGCGGGACAGCGCCGGAGTTCAACCGGACTTCGCTGCGCTCAACGCCGCGCCGGACCGCCCGGCGTGCGCAGGATCCTAGCGCTTGGCGACGCCGTCGAGTGCCTGCCGGGCTGTCGTGACGATCGCGGCCGCGTCAATCCCGTAGGCGTGGAGCAGCTCATCCTTGCTCCCGGACACCGGCATGTCGTTGACGGCCAGCTTGATCAGCGGCGGGCGCCGGGGCATCGCTGCCAGCTCGGTCAGCGCCGCGTCCCCGAGCCCGCCCTCAGGCCAGTGATCCTCGACGCTGATCAGCAGCCTGCTCGTGTTGGCCGCATGCGTCAGCGCCGCGGCGTCGATCGGCTTGATCGAGTAGCAGTCCAGCACCGCTGTCGTGACCCCGTCCAGCTCCAGGCTGTCGGCCGCCGCGACCGCCTGATCGACGCACACGCCGGTGGCGATGATCGTCACGTCGTGCGGGCCCGCGCCACCCTGGACCCGGCGGCTGCCGCCAATCTGCACCGGCTCACCCGGCGGCGTCCGCACGGTCGTGCCCGGCCGCAGCGTGCGCATGTAGGAGATGCCGGGCGCTGCGGCCATCTGCTCCAGCAGCTCGGGAACCTGGTTGGCGTCGGAGGGCGACAGGACCGTAGAGCCATGCACGGCACGCAGAGCGGCCAGGTCCTCAAGCGCCATCTGGGAGGGGCCGTCCTCGCCGATCGAGACGCCGGCGTGTGAGCCGCACAGGCACAGATCGGCACGGGAGATAGCCGCCATGCGGATGAAGTCATAGGCGCGTGACAGGAACGCGGCGAAGCTGGAGGCGAACGGGACCCAGCCGCGGGCTTGGAAGCCGACGGCGGCCGCCAGCATCTGCTGCTCAGCGATGAACATCTCAAAGTACCGCTCAGGGTGGCGCTCGGCAAACGCGCCGGCAAAGGTCGAGTTGGACACCTCGCCGTCCAGGGCGACCACGTCACTGCGCCGGTCTGCCAGCAACGCGAGTGCCTCACCGTAAGCCTTGCGCGTCGCGACCTGCTCACCGGGATCCCAACTCGGCGGGCTCGCTTCGCGAGTCGGGAAGCGGTGCGGTGAGCCGCTGCGGTCCGGCTCGTTCACCTCGACGTGGATGTCCTGGCGGCCGCCCAGTTCGGAGATCGCGGCGGCGGGGTCATCCAGTGGTTTGCCGTGCTTGCCGGACAGGTTCTCGACAGCCTTGACGCCCCGGCCCTTATGGGTCTTGGCGATGATCGCCGTCGGCCGGTCGGTGATCTCTGTGACCTCGCGGTAGGCGGTCTCGATCTGATTGAGGTCATGACCGTCGATTTGGATCGTGTGCCAGCCGAAGGCGCGGATCCGGACGGCGTATGCGTCCAGGTCCCAGCCGAGCATCGTCTCGCGCGTCTGGCCCAGGCGGTTCACGTCGATGATCGCGGTGAGGTTGGCGAGCCGGCTCCAGCCGGCGTGCTGGATCGCCTCCCAGATCGATCCCTCCGCCATCTCTGAGTCGCCGCAGAGCACCCACACGCGATAGGGCAGACGGTCGAGGTCGCGGCCGGCCAGGGCCACCCCGACCCCGACCGGCAGGCCCTGTCCGAGCGAGCCGGTGGCCACATCGGTCGGCGGGATCCGTGGCGTCGGGTGGCCCTCAAGGCGGCTGTTGAGCCGGCGGTAGCTGTGCAGCTCGGCATCGTCGATCAAGCCGACGGCCTTCAGCATCGCGTAGTACAGCGGGCTCGCGTGGCCCTTCGAGAAGATCAGGTGGTCGCGGAAGGGGTCTTCCGGATTATTGAAATCCAGGCGCAGGTGCTCCTCCAGGAGCACCGCCATCAGATCGGCCGCGGACATTGACGAGGTTGGGTGCCCCGAGCCGGCGGCGGCGCTCGCGCGGACGGAGTCGACGCGCAGGGCTTGGGCGAGCTTCTGCTGTCTGGTCTGGCGGTTGTTCCCGGCGATCACTGACATGGTCAGGGCCTACCCGCGAGGCTCTCCGGCTATGCACGCAGCAGCGCGCCGATCCCGCTGAAGGCGGACGGATCAGAGGTGTGCAAAACCAACACATCACCGCCGTCACGCACGGTCGCGCGGATCAACGCGTTGCGCATGCTGGGCAGCGGCACAAGTGTTTCGCCATCCGCCGGGCAGGCGCCCTCCGTCTCGCCGTACAGCTGGGAGCAGTTCGGACAGACGTTGGCCCGGGAATCGGCGTCGGGCGCGAGCACCAGGGTCCGCACCAGCTTCTGGTTGGCGGCTGCCAAGGTGTCAGCGGGGCCGAGCGCGGTGGCCGGTTCTTGGCCGGAGGTCAGCTCGCTCAGGGCTTGGCGCTCCGCGTCTCTGCGCCAGCTATCGCGCAGCGGCGTCAAGTCCGCTTCAACCTTCGGCGGTGAGTCGTCGCTCATGTCGGTCGTCAGCTCGTGGTCGTCCAGCAGCGGGGACAGATCCGCGTGCAACTGCGCGCGCAGGCGGCAGACAGCTTCATGGGGCCCGCCGAGCACCAGGCGGTCGAAGTCGCGTTCGCGCCAGAGCTCGTAGAGCACCGCAGCGACCCGCCTGAGGTGCTCGTCGACCTGGAGCTCGATGGTGCGCTGATACCTGCGCTGGGCCATCCCGCCTTGACGGATCTGGCCGTGTACGCGGTCGGTGAGATCGAGCTCCTCAAGCTCGCCGCCGCGGTGACGGCTAAAGAGCTGGGCGTGGCGGCGGTTGGCCAGGGCCACACAAATCAGCTCCGGCTCAGGCGTCGGCAGCAGTGGCTCGAGCTCGGGCAGCGGGCCGATGCTGACACCCGTCGGCGTGGTGGATCGCAACGGCTCGACCTCCCACAGGCCGTCACGGCTT
>JAFMRN010000051.1 GCA_017354065.1 Solirubrobacterales bacterium | reverse complement strand
AGAAGGCCGCGGCGGACGCCGGTCACAGCGTGTCGGTGCCGGTCCAGCTCGGCCGCGTCGACGCGACGCCGGCGCAGACGGACGTCGAGTCCTTTGCGGCGCTTGAGCCGCGTGCGGACGGTTTCCGCAACTACGTTTCGCCGAACGAGACGCTGGCGGCCGAGTACCTGTTGATCGACAAGGCGAACCTGCTGACGCTGACCGCCCCGGAGACCACGGTCCTGGTCGGCGGCCTGCGGGTGCTCGAAACCAACTGGGACGGCTCCGCACACGGGGTGCTGACCGACCGGCCCGGCCAGTTGACGAACGACTTCTTTGTCAACCTGCTGGACCTGAACACCGAGTGGACCGGTTCCGGCGACCTGTTCCAGGGCACCGGCCCTGCTGGCCAGAAGTGGACCGGCACGCGGGCGGACCTGGTGTTCGGCTCTAACTCGGAGCTGCGGGCGCTGGCCGAGGTCTACGCCTCAGACGACGCGGCCGGCAAGTTCGCGGCTGACTTCGCGGCGGCGTTCTCCAAGGTGCTGCACCTGGACCGCTTCGATCTCTAGGTTGATGACCCGGGGGCTGCCCTTTGAGGGCGGCCCCCGGAGTTAGTTTTCGTCTACCGGGTGGACGATGCTCCAGTGGTGTCCGACCGGACAGCGCTGGTAGCGCGTATTGGGACCCAGGCGGACTGCTCTTAACGACGCGAGCGGCACCCACGTGGTTTTGAACACGTGTCCCTGGCTGCAGCGGACGTATTTGCTCCGCAGGTGTGGGCGGCGCGCGATCGGCATCTGGTTACCCACACAACTCTACGCGGTGACGACCGGGAGCTGAGGGTCGCGCGCCAGGGTGGCTCTGAGCCGCACAACTCTCCAACCCCCTCAAGTCGGAGTCTTCTGCGCGTTCATGGAGCGGACCAAGACGCCCGTTGCAACGGTCGCCCCCACACCGACGCCGACCACCGTGATCTTCAGCCACGTCGGCAGCGAGAAGAACACTCCGCCGAAGTAATAGAACTCGACGCCCGTGATCGCCGCCCACAACAGGGCGGCGCCGGCGCTGATCGAGGTAAAGCGCGCCAGGCCCATGCCGGACGCGCCGGCAGCTATGCCGGCCGCGTTCCGCGTGCCGGTGAACCAGCGCGACAGGAACAGCGCGATGACCGCCCGGCGGTCCAGCTGCTCCCGCAGCCACTGAACCCGTTCCGGTGGTTGGCGCAACAGCCGCGCAAGCTTCAGCAGCGCCCACTCCCCCCGCCAGCGTCCGAGCGCGAAGCCGCCCAGCGTGCCGGTCAGCACGCCCAGCGCCGCCACCACAATCACCCCGACGATCGGGAAGTCGTGCCTGGAGGCCGCATAGGTGGCCGCGACGATCACCACCGTGCTGCCAGGGATCGGCAGCCAGAAGGCCTGCAGCGCGACCGCCAGGAACACCGCGATCAGCCCGTACTGGTGCAGCAGCTGATGGATCTCGTGCGAGCTCACCCACTGGATTCTGGCGGACGCCGTCAGTGTTTCACTACGACAAACCAGCCACCGGCGTGGAGAACCTCACCGCCACCCAACTCGTCCACCAGCTGCGGTGCGGTGAAGAACCGCTTGTAGACCACGTGGCGCGAACCGTCGTTCAGCACACGCTCCTGGTGCTGCTCGGCGTTAGCGTTCGGACGCAGCGCGCTGTCGACGAGCACCAGCTCACGCCCCACCCGGCGGGCCTCCGCAAGGAACGCCTCACGTTCCCCCGGGAGCAGGTGCCCGTAGAAGTGGCTGGTGAAGACCCGCTCGAACTCGCCGTCGCCGAAGGGCAGCGGGACCGCGTCGGCACGCAAGACCGTGGGGATCCGCGCTGACGCGAGCTTGACCATCTCGGCGCTCTGGTCCACCGCCGTTACCCGACCACGCAGGTGGCGCGTCAGAAAGCCCGTCCCGCACGCGACATCGAGCGTACGCACGGGCGACAGCGATCCCACGATGTGAACCAGCGCGTCCACCTCTGCGGTCCATCCCGGACGGTCGCGCTGTGCAAACAGCCCGGTTCCGAGCCACCAGTCGTCGTACTCGGACGCGCGCTGGTCGTAATAGGCACGCATCCCCGCTTCGACCACGCGTTCGCTCATGCTCTCCAAGCTACCGTCCCTGACCGGCCGTAGGATTCAGCCCATGCGCCGTCCCCGTCGGATCACGGTCATCGCCGCGACGTGCGCTGTGGCAGCAGCAGCCACAACCACCGCCAACGCTGGCGGATCGCTGCCGGTCAGCCACGCGTCCAACACCCGGGCCCAGGCCTTCCCCAACGCCGACAGCTGCCACGCATCGGGTAAGGGCCTGTACGTGCTGCCGGACCGGCGCTGTACGCCCGGCGCCTTGAACCCGGCGGTCACTCAGGCCACGATCCATCGCACGATCTGCGTTTCGGGCTGGACCAGCACGGTCCGCCCGCCTGAGAGCGTGACCGAGCAGGAGAAGCGCAAGGCAATCCGCGCGTACGGCAACTACCGCGGGAGCAGGCTGACCCCCTACGAGCTCGACCACCAGATCCCGCTGGAGCTCGGCGGCGCCACCAACGACGCACGCAACCTTTGGCCGGAGCCGAACTACTCCGGCGCCGGTCACGGCTACTACCTGAACCCGAAGGACCACGTTGAAGACCGCCTGAAGACGCTTGTCTGTGACGGGAAGCTGAGGCTCGCCACCGCGCAACGGCTGATCGCTGACAACTGGGTCGCCGCCTACCCCAAGTACCACTGACCGTTGGCAGTCGGCACCGAGGTCATCTACGCACGCATCCGACGGGTGCCGCCGGGCTTTGTAACCACCTACGGCGATCTGTCCCCCGGCGCCGCACGCTTCGCCGGCCGAGCGCTGGCCCAGGGGGCGCCTGATATGCCCTGGTGGCGGGTGGTGCGCAGCGACGGGACCTGGACGCAGGGACCGGAGCAACGCTGCCTACTGGAGGCGGAAGGCATCCCGATCCGCGGCCAGCGGGTGGTACTCGCCGACGCTCGGATACCGCCGGACGCGCTCTATTAGCGCGCCGTTAGCAACGTGGGCGCGATCGCCCATGTGTTTTCGTTGGGTTTCACGTGGGGTACCACCCCCGGTATGAAGAAGCTCACCATCGCCGGCACCGTCGGCACCCTCGCCGCAGCCCCCGCGGTCGCACTGGCCAGCACAGCCGCCCCCGTCAGCCACGCGATTGTCCCCTACAAGTCGATCGGGCCGGTCAAGATCGGCCAGACAGCCAAGCAGGTCGACAAGGAGCTCGGCAAGCCCTCAGCCACCAAGCGCGCGAACGGCAAGGTCGCCCTGCAGCTGTTCGCCAAACGGGGCCTTGAGGTCCTGTTCGACAGCCAGAAGACCGGCAAGGTAATCGGCATCGCCGCGGCCAGCCCGACCTACAAGACCCCCAACGGGCTGCACGCCGGCAGCACCGAGGCTCAGGTCAAGAAGGCCTACCCAAAGGCCGTCAAGTCCAAGAACGACCTGGTCGTCGCGCAGAACCGCTCCAAGACCAGCCCTGAGCTCGTGTTCGAGGTGTCCTCCAAGAAGGTCGCGATGATCGAGGTGATCAACATCAACCCCACCGGCACGTCCTCCAAGACCGGCACGACGACCACTTCCACGTCGACCACCCCGACCTCTACCACCGGGACGTCGACGTCAACCACGCCGACCAGCACCACGGCTACGACACCGCACACGCCCACGGCTACCCCCTAGACCTGAAAACCGGCCTACGGGGACACCGGTTTAGGATAAATTGCCTGACAACGGGGGCGCGCCAAGCGCCCCCTTGATCAGCAAGGGGAATAAATGAAGAAGCTCACCGCTGGGGTCACGGTCGGCGCGTTGCTCGCCTCACCGGCCGTCGCGCTCGCAGGCTCGTCGCACACGATCGTTCTGGGCCGTTCGATCGGACCGGTCAAGCTGGGTCAGACTCCCGCCCAGGTACAGCATGAGCTCGGGAAGCCGGCCCACACCTACAGGGTTTCGGGCAAGATCGCGTCAGAGGACTACACGCCCAAGGGCCTGGTCGTGTCCTTCGACACCCTGCACAAGGGCGACCCGGTGGAAATGGTCACTGCCACATCGAGTACGTGGCGTACGTCCAAGGGCATCCGCACGGGCAGCACCACGGCCCAGGTCGAGCATGCCTACAGCCATCTGCGACACATCGTCGGAGGCCTGGAGAGCAACCAGGGCACGCCGGGGTCGGTCGGTTCCCGCTCGACCCTGTTCAACTTCTTCCACGGCAAGGTCCAGGGGATCAGCGTGACCACGGTGTTCAACGACATCTAGGCCGCGGGGTCCCCTCTCCCCACTTTCAATTTATACCCGAAAGATTCTTTCCGCGGGTCCTGTCAGAGCTCCCCATACTCGCCCGCCGCAGATAGACCTACGGCGAATGGAGCGGCGATGCCGGGAATCAATCAAGACCATGCGGTGGTTATCGCCGGCGGCGGTCCCGCCGGCCTGATGCTGGCGGCCGAGCTGGCGCTCGCTGACGTTGATGTGGCGATCATCGAGCGCCGGCCCGGACCGGAGCTGGTCGGTTCACGCGCCGGCGGCTTTCACTCGCGCACGCTCGAGATCCTCGACATGCGCGGTGTCGCTGACCGGTTTCTGGCAGCCGGCGACACGGTTCAGGTCGCGATGTTCGCCTCCACGCTGCTGGACATGAGTGACTTCCCAACGCGGCATCCTTACTCGCTGGGTCTGTTCCAGAACCGCATCCAGATGATCCTGGCTGAGTGGGTCGAGGAGCTCGGTGTGCCGGTCCGCTACGGACAGGAGGTCACCGGCTTCCGCCAGGACGACAGCGGCGTCGAGGTCCAGTTGGCCGGCGGGCGGATAAACGCTCAGTACCTGGTCGGCTGCGACGGCGGCCGCAGCCTGATCCGCAAGCAGGCGGGAATCGAGTTTCCCGGCTGGGAGGCAACCCGCAGCACGCTGATAGCCGAGGTCGAGCTGACCGAGGAGAACGCCAAGGGCGTCAAACACGATGATGCCGGCGCCCACGGCCAGCACCTGATGGACGACGGAAAGACGGTGCGGATCGTCACTTCCGAGAAGGAGCTACACCAAGGTGAGCCGACCTTGGATGACTTGCGCGCAGCCTTGACGCGTGCCTACGGCAAGGATTTCGGCGTCCACAACCCGACTTGGCTGTCGCGTTTCACCGACACTACCCGCCAGGCGGCGCAGTACCGGAATAACCGAGTGTTCCTGGCCGGCGACTCCGCCCACATCCATTACCCGGCAGGCGGCCAGGGCATCGGCCTCGGCGTCCAGGATGCCGTCAACCTCGGCTGGAAGCTGGCGGAGGTGGTCAAAGGGACCTCCCCCGAATCCCTGCTCGACAGCTACCAGTCAGAACGCCATCCGGTCACCGCGCGTGTGCTCAAACACACGATGGCCCAGGCGGTCGTTCAGCGCAGCGACGATCGGATCGACGCGTTGCGCGACACCGTTGGCGAGCTGCTGGCACTTGACGGGCCCCGCAAGCACATCGCCGGGCTGATCTCGGGCCTGGACGTCCGCTATGACCTGGGTGACGGGCACCCGTTGGTCGGACGGCGGATGCCCGACCTTGACCTGACTATCGATGACAGGCCGGTGCGGCTGTTCGAACTCCTTCGCCAGCCGCACTGGCTGGCGATCGACTTCGCGGGATCCGGCGAGCTGGACCGCGCCGACGTCATAAACGCAAGCTATGACGGTGACTGGGAGCTGCCGGTCATCGGCCCAGTTCCGGCCCCGCGAGCGATCCTGATCCGACCGGACGGACACGTGGCGGAGGCGCTCGCTCAGGAGGACTCCAATGCCTCCTGAACCGCCTGCCCGAACGTCTTCCCGCCAAAGTCCTGGGCGAGCAGGTCATCCACCCGGTCGGCCTCCAGCGCCACAACTGACAGCGCGTTCATTAGCTCGTCGGGCTGTAGCCGGCTGGCCAGGAGGTCGTACTCCAGCCGCACCTGGTTCAGGTCCTCGTCCAGGTAGAACTTGGAAAAGAAGCCCTCACAGTTGAACTTGTTGAGGCGCTTGAGCAGACGCATGCCTTGGTTGGCGGGAACCTGCTGGAGCACAATCGCGCTCACGTTCACCACGCAGTCCTCCTCAGCCCAGTGGGCGAAGTGGATCTCCGTAGCCGAGGAGCCCATCACGATCAGGTGACCCTTGCCGTCCTCACGACTTGCGAACTGCACCTCATGCCGGGCGAGAATCCCGGCAACGTAGTCAGCGGCCTGATCTGGCTGCATTGAGCCCTCCCCTTCCTTCCATGGCTTGAATCGCGTCCCCGCAACTGTGCCAGAGGATTGCGCAGCGGCTTGGGGAACTTTCCCGAAAGAGAGATGATCGTCGACTGCGCGCACTACCGCGATGGCGCCCGCCAGCATGAGGGCAAGATGGACCTGGACCAGGCGGCCGCGATGTGCAGCCACGAGGGGTTCGTCTGGCTCGGCCTGTTCGAGCCCAGCGAAGCCGAACTGGCCGACGTGGCCCAGCGCTTCGGCCTGCACGAGCTGGCGGTGGAGGACGCCCAGCAACCGCACCTGCGTCCGAAGATCGAGCGCTATGAGGAGGCCGGCATCCTGTTCGCGGTCTTTCGCACCGCGCGCTATGACGACCCGCGTGAGGAGGTCGACTTCGGTGAGGTGTCCGTGTTCATCTCCCAGAGCTTCGTGATCACCGTGCGCCAGGGCCAGGCAAGCGCCTTCAACAACGCGCGCCAGCGAGTCGAGCAGCGGCCGGAGCTGCTCAGCCAAGGACCGGTCGCCGCGCTGTGGGCGGTGCTCGACACGATCGTGGACGACTACGCGCCGGTCCTGGAGGGCCTGGACCGCGACGTTGAGGAGGTTGAGGCGACCGTGTTCAGCGGCACCGCGGCGGCAACGGAGCGGATCTACCTGCTGCGCCGCGAGGCGACCAACTTCTACCGCTCAGTGCACCCGCTGCTGGCGCCGCTGGAGAACCTCGAGCGCGGCACCTACCTGGAGCACGACAAGCAGCTCAAGGAGTTCTTCCGCGACGTGAACGACCACCTCAAGCTCGTCAATGAGGAGGTCATGGCCCTCCGTGACACGCTCGCGATGATCCTGCAGGCGAACATGGCGGTGATCTCCAACCAGCAGAACGAGATCAGCGTCAAGCAGAACGAGACGATGAAGGTGCTGACGCTGGTGGCGACCATCTTCCTGCCGCTGACGTTCATCACCGGGTTCTTCGGGATGAACTTCGGCTGGATGGTGAACCGGATCACCAGCTTGCCGGTGTTCCTGATCTTCGGGATCGGCAGCCTGCTCGCGTCAGCCGCGAGCATCTACTACTGGTTCCGGCGCGCCGGCCACATCTAGATGAGCCCGGCCCACCTCAGCGACGAGGCGGCCGGACTCATCGAAAGAACTGCTTATACGGCTTGCTTCTGAGCGACGATCGCCCAGTACTCCAGCTCCTCGCCGGACAGACCGACACGGTGCGGGTACTTGACGCGGGCGTGCTCAACCAGCTGGCCCTTCTCCTTCAGCTCCTCCAGCAGCGGAGCGAATCCGCCCGGATCATCGCTGGCCGCGACGTGGTCACGGATGTTGAAGGCGACCCAACCGTCGTCAGAGACGAGGTTCAGCGCGGCCGTGAAGGCCTCCGGCGGAATGTCGCCGAAGCCCAGCGCGGCAACGCATACCAGGCAGTTGAACTTCGCGGCCTTCAGCGCGGCCTCGGCGTCGGGGCCGGGCTTGGTGATGTCGATCGCGTGGTAACCCTCGTACAGGCCAGGGCGGTCGCGCTCGACTGCGTCTTTCGCCTCGGGTGCCATATCGACACCAACAAGGTGCTCAACGCCGATCCGCGCGAGTTCCTCACCGACCATGCCGTTGCCGGCACCGAAGTCGAGGACGCGCAGGTCAGAAGCGTTCTGCTTCTTCTCCTCAAGCGTCTTGTGCAGGAGGTCGGCGATGACCTCCGGAGAACGGCACTGCATCTTGTCTTCGAACAGGTGCTCATACAGACCCGGCACTGAGTAGATCTCGCCGTAGTCATGGAAGCGGAGGCGCCGTCGTTGGCCGCCCTGCTCAAGTTCGAAGTACTCCTGATCCTGCTGCAAGTCGGTACTTGCCGACTTGGGCAGGTGCACGATGAACTGGTCGTTCGTAAGCGTGGACATTCAACCCCTCGGGTAGCTCCGTCGCCGCGTTTGGCGACCCAAATCGTCGCGAGCATCCATGCCGGATTCGCGACGTGGCTTGCCGGTGCGAAAAACGTGGGTTGCGCCGGCGGCCTTCCATGAAGCTAGCGAATCCGAAGCCAGCTTTACACTCCGGTTGTGTTTCCCAGCTTATGGTTTTTCGGCTTTTGCAGGCAAAACCGGGGTTGTTAACTTTCTGTGACCCTCACCACACAGAAGCCCTCAGCCCAGATAAAGGTCAGACGGCCAGTCCTTTACCCGCGCTTCGCGCGCGTGCGGGATTGTGTAGCCGGCTTGACCGGAGACGCCAGAATCGCTTGAATGATCTCTCTCAACCGGCGAGCCGTGCATGCCCCGGCCTAACTCCCGGGCCACGGTGATAGACGCCTGCCAGCAGCTGATCGAGCGCGAAGGCTTCGCCGCCACGAGCATCAGCGCGATCGCGACCGCCGCCGGCGTCTCGCGACAGACGATCTACTCGCTGTTCGGCAGCCGCGAGGACCTGGTCTCCCAGACGGTCCTGACCGCCTTTGATGAGGTGCTGGCGACAACGGCCGCCGCGACCGCCCCGACCGCCGGAACGGTCGCCTACATCGTCGAGCTGTTGGTCGTCGGGCGCCGCGAGACACTGCGCCAGCCGGTCTGCCGAGAGCTGTTGCGCGCCGAGCAGAACAACCCCCTGTTCGACCAGGGGATGATGGAGCGCGCGCTGCCCGTAATCGCCGCCCTGCTGGAGCCCGTGAGAGCGCGCGACCCCCACCTGGCCGACGCCGAGACGTTCGCCCAGCTGACCGAGCTGGTCACCCGGCTGGGAATTTCAACGCTCGTCTTTGACAGCCCGCTATGCCGCGACGAGCCGGCGCTGCGCCGCTTCCTGACCCGCGCCCTCAGCTCAAACTTGACACAAGCAGAGTGATTGTCTAGCTTCAGCGCGCGCCGGAGGGGACGACCAGCAACTTGAGGGAGTGCAATGAGCCGCGTTTCGCGTCGTAAGTTCCTGTCCGGAGCGGCATCCGCCGCGGCCGGAGCAGCCGCGCTGCCCAACGTCGCCCAGGCGATGAAGAACCACGCGGCGGCGGCCCGGCAACGCACCCCGCTGACCCGCTCACAGGAACGCGCGGTGATCATCGGCTCGGGATTCGGCGGCGGCGTCAGCTCACTGCGCCTGGCCCAGGCCGGCGTTGACGTGCTGGTGCTGGAACGCGGACGCTGGTGGCCTACTGGCCCCAACGCGGAGACCTTCCCCCACTCAGCGACGCCGGACCGGCGCGACCTGTTCTACACCGTCTGGCCCGAGCTCGGCGGCAACCCGCTGGGTCTGCCGGTGGGGATGCCGCCCTACGTTGGACTGCTGGAGCCGGTGGTTGGCGACGGGATCGTGGCGATCGTCCCGGCCGGGGTCGGCGGCGGCTCACTCGTCTATCAGGGCATGACCCTGCAGCCGACCGAGGAGGTGTTCAGCTCCTGGTACCCGTCCTCCATCAACTACGCGGAGATGGACTCGGTCTACTACCCGCGGGTGGCGCAGATGCTGTCGATCGACACCGCGCCTGAGCAGCTGATCAACTCCAAGACCTACTACCCGCCGCGCCAGTTCGCCGCCAACGTGCAGAGCGCCGGTTACGGGCTCTCAAAGATCCCGATGCCGATTGACTGGAACTACGCACTGGCCGAGCTGAAGGGTGAAATGAACCCCGCCTACACCAACGGTGAGTGCACTTTCGGTGTCAACAACGGCGGCAAGCACACCGTCGATGTCACCTATATCGCCCAGGGCCAGGCGACAGGCCGCGTCCGGGTGGCGACCCACCACAACGTCACCGAGATCGCCCAGGACCAGAGCGGTGGCTGGGAGGTACAGGTCAACGTCACCGACGACAGCGGCAACGTGTTGGAGCAAAAGCTGATCACGACCAAGGCGCTGTTCGTTAACGCCGGCACCGTAAACACCAGCCGGCTGCTGGTCGCAGCGGCCGCCAAGGGCACGATCAAGGACCTGCCGGACAAGCTCGGCCAGGGCTATGGCACCAACGGTGATCAGATCTATGTCTGGACCGATCTCGCCCAGGACTTCGGCGCGCCCCAGGGCGGACCGGTGGTTTATGGGAGCTTTGAGTGGAACGACTCGAGCCAGCCCGCCAACACTGTGATCCAGGCCTCGCTGCCGCCGATTGGTCTGAACACCAACGGCTGGCAGCCGCTGCCCCCGGCGATACTTCCCGGTGCCTCACACCTGCCGATCGACACAGGTGCGCTTGATATTCGCTCGACGATGCTGGGCGGCTACGGTGTCAGTTCGGGACGCGGCAAGTTCACTTACAACGCGAGCTCGGGCAAGGTCGACCTGTCATTCCCGTCCGGTGGCGACGCGGCGCTGGCGGCGCGGATCAAGCAGCGGATCGACACCGTGGCCGGCAAGGGTTCACTTGCGCTGAACACCAACGACATGGTGAACACCACGTGGCACTCACTCGGTGGCGCCTGCATCGGCGATGTCACCGACACCGAGGGCCGCGTCCAGGGCCAGCAGGGCCTCTACGTGCTGGACGGCGCGCTGCAGCCCGGGACTACCTGTGCGTGTAACCCGTCGATGACGATCGCCGCGGTCGCGGAGCGCGCGATGGACAGGATCGTCGCCAAGGACGTGGGCACCGTCATCTGAGTACTCTCGCCCGCGTGTCGCTCACAGCCTTCGCTCCCGGCCGCGCCAACTTAATCGGCGAGCACACCGACTACAACGACGGGCTGAGCCTGCCGTTCGCGATTGAACAGGGCGTGCGGGTCCGTG
>JAFMRN010000220.1 GCA_017354065.1 Solirubrobacterales bacterium | reverse complement strand
AGCAGATTTTCGACCGCGCCGAGGCCGAGCGCACCACGCCGCTGGCCGCCGCGCGGGCGTTGGCCGATGACCGGCTCAAGGCGCCCAAGCAGCGCGCCGCCAAGCGCTAAGACGCGTCAGGCGACAGCGGCCGCGCCGGCCGTTCGACCCCGGCTGGCAGCCGACCCTCACCGGCGAGCTTGTCCAGGTGCGCGGACAGCGTGACCGCGGCCGCAAAGCGCAGCTCGGCCGGCACGTCCGACCAGGCGGAATCAAGCAGCTGCTCGACGCTGCGGGCGCCGTCTGACAGGGCGCTGACCAAGCGCTGCTCGCGCTCCAGGCGGTGGCTGATGTAGCCCTCGATCCGTGCGCGCGGATCCGTTACCACCGGTCCGTGGGCCGGCGCGATCAGGCGCGGCTGCTTGGCCAGCAGGCGCTCCAGGCCGGCCAGGTAGCCGGCCAGCGCGCCGGGGTCGGGCGCGATGAAGACCGAACCCTCCCCCAGCACCGCATCGCCGGTGAAGGCGATCCCGTCCGCCAGGAACACGACGTGGTCCGGGGCGTGACCGGGCAGCTCCAGCACGCTGAGCGGGCCGAAGCGATCACCGTCGCGGAGCGGGTGCGTGCCGGGGTATGCGTAGGCGCCGACCCGGACGTCCGTGCCGAGCCGTTGGCGCAGCGGCGCGAGCCCCTCGGCGTGGTCGGGATGGGAGTGGGTAAGGGCGATCCCGCCGAGCCCGCCACGCTCCCTGACCACTGCCATCAGCGCGTCCAGGTGGGAGTCGAGCGCCGGCCCCGGATCGATCATCCACGCCGGCTCGGCCCCGATGATCCAGGTGTTGGTGCCGGACAGCGTCAGCGGCCCGGGGTTGTCGGCCCGGACCGCCACCACGTTGTTGTCGTCAAGTGCGAGCCGGGCCATGGATCTCCATGATGCTTGAATGCGCAAGTATGCGGTTCGTAAGGCCCAACCCGCCGGGCGTCACGCTTGCGCCGACCGAGCCCGAGCACGACGCTGCGCACGCCGAACTGCACCGCACGCGCGCGGAGCTCGAACAGGACGAAGCGCGCGCTTCCCGAAAGCTGTGGCAGGGGCTCGCCTCGCTGGCGGTGTTGGTGATCCTGGTCATCTGCCTGCTCGCGGCCGTACCGAGCCTGCACAAGGTGGCACACGAGGTGACCAGCATGGCCTGGGGCTGGGTCCTGGCGGCAATCGGGTTCAAGCTGCTCAGCTGCGTCGCCTACATCATCGCGTTCCTGCAGGTCTTTGACCGCGCGCCGGTCCGCTTCGGCGCACGCGTGGCGCTGTCCGAGCTGGCCTTTGGCGCGGCTGTGTCACTCGGCGGCGCGGGCAGCGTCGCGGTCGGCGCGATGCTGCTGATCGAACGCGGCGGCAACCCGAGTCGCGTGGCCGAGCGCTCCGCGGTCCTGTTCCTGCTGACCTCGGCGATCAACGTGATCACGCTCGCCGCGGTCGGCCTGCTGTTGTGGATCGGAGTGCTGCCCGGCGTTCATGACCCGCTGTTGAGCCTGCTGCCCGGCGTCGCCGGGCTGGCGGCAATCCTCGGGTTCATGGCCATGCCGCGCCTGGCTGATCGCTTCCTGGCAGAGCGCCAGGGGCGAGTCGCGAGCTGGATGATGGCCACCGCCGGGACGGTCACCAGCACAGAGCAGATCCTGCGCCGGCCCGACTGGCGCCTGATCGGCGCCTGGGGCTATCTCTGGTGTGACATCTTCGTGCTGCTGACCTGCTTCTGGGGACTCGGCTTACATCCCCAGCTGTCCACGGTCGTGCTCGCCTACCAGATCGGGTTCCTGGTGAACTTCATCCCGATCCCCGGCGGTGTCGGCGTGGTCGAGGGCGGCTTTGTCGCGCTGTTCGCGCTGTACGGGGTCGCCGCCACCCCGGCCGCCGCCGCGACGGTCGTCTACCACGCGATCTCGCTGTGGATCCCCGCGATGTGGGGCACGGGCGCGTTCTTGATGCTCCGCCGCTCACGCGGCGAGCCGCTCACCCTGCGGCCCCCACGCGCGGAACGGATCGCCGCCCGCCAGGCGCTCCGCCAGCACAAGTCCTGAGCACTGGCCATGTGCGATACGCTTGTGTCCTCAACTATCCCAACGCCGTACAAGGAGACCCATGAGCGCAGCCACCCCAGCTCAGATCCCGACCACCGGGACCTGGAAGATCGACTCGATCCACTCAACCGCCAACTTCACCGTCTCCCACAACGCCGTGGGCACGTTCCGCGCCCAGTTCCTCGGCATCAGCGGCAGCCTTGAGAACGGCGTGCTGTCCGGCAGCGTCCCGGTCGACGGGATCCAGCTGGGCCTGCCGCTGTTCAAGGAGCACCTGGAGGGCGAGGGCTTCTTCGACAAGGCCAACCACCCCACGCTGGACTTCAAGTCCACCTCGCTGAGCGCCGCCGCCGACGGCACCGTCTCGCTCAAGGGTGAGCTGACGATCAAGGGCACGACCAAGCCGATTGAGGCCACCGGCACCGTCCGCGGCCCGCAAGAGGTCACCACCGCCGACGGCTCCCAGGCCAACCGTCTGGCGCTCGACCTGAGCACGACCGTCGACCGCCGCGAGTTCGGCCTTGAGGTACCCGCCGCCACCGGCTGGGAGGTAAAGGTAGAGGTCGCCCTGGAGCTCGGCGAGGGCTAGTAAGCGTTGTCGCGGCGTCGGTTCTGGGGACCGTCGCCGCTACTCCGCGCCGGAGTCTTGAGCCCCTGCGCCGCTCTCCGTGCCAGAGTCCTGGGCCTTCAGCGCGGCGTTGACCTCTCCGACGCCGGGGAAGACGGTCTCGGGCAGGCGCGCCAGCAGCTCACCCCAGCCCTGGTGCTGGGCCACGGCCTCACGGATCAGGGCCAGGCCCTGCTCACGGTCGCCGGTGGTCGCCAGCGTCAGCCCGTGCCAGAAACGCAGCTCAAGGCTTGCTGGCACGAGCTCTGAGGCCGCGGCGAACAGTTCTGCCGCGCGCGCCGGATAGCCCACGGCGAACGCCTCATCGGCCATGTCGGCCAGCTTGAAGCCCTGATGGAGACCCAGCAGCCGCCGCAGCTCCGCCAGCGGCTCAGGGTGATCCTCGACGCGCAGCTCAACCGTCTTCTCCCACGCCTGTCCGGTCGCCGGCACGACCAGCAGCGCAGCCGACTGGCGCCCGCGGATATCACCACCGCTGACCTCACCCGCATCCAGGGCGGCCAGCAGGCTTTGGGCCAGGGTTTCACCCGCTGTCGTGGCGGCCTCAAAGGCCGCCAACATCGCCCGCCACACTTGCTCGGTTGCCGCGATGTTGGCCTGGCAGCAGACGCCCTTGCCGATCGCGTGGCCGGCGTAGGGGATCGTGCTCTCGCCGGTGAACACGGCCGTGCCGCCGCCGGCGTCGACGATCGCCAGCTGCCGGTGCTCGTGCTGGGGATCGCCGGATATCAGCCGTTCGACGGCCTGCACGGCCGTGGCGCCGGAAGCCAGCAGGTCCAGCCCGTCCGGTCCGAACGCGAAGTTCACGTTCGCCTGGGTTGCCACAGCACCGACCCCCGGCCGGGCCCAGGGCACGACCGACCCGACCGACATGTAGTGCGATTGCACTCCGACACCTAATTCCCCGGTCTCAGGGTGACGAGCGACGATCGAGTAGGTCATGAGAGCCGAGACCCTACCCTAACCATCGCCTCCGGCCACCCATCCCTTTACCATTGAAGGTGGCCAATCTGGCACCTCTGAGGAGAGGGAAACGATGAGCAAACGCAACGTTCTCGGCGTTCTTGACGGCAACGAGGCCCATGTCGCGCGCGTGGTCGAGGCCGCCGTCGAGCTGGCCGACGATGAACACGCCCGGCTGACGCTCGTCCAGAGCTGGTATCCGGGTCAGGCATACGCGTGGTTCAGCCCCTGCGGCGCCGGTGGCATGTACGTGCCGCCACTTGAGGACCCGAAGCTGCTGGCGGACCGCGCGCTGGCTCGCGCCGCCGAGTCCGTGCCGCGCAGCATCCCCGTAACCACGATCGTGCTTGCGCCCGATTGCCGCCGGCAGCTTTGCCGGCTGGCGCGGAGCGGGACCTTTGACGCGCTGGTGGCCGACGAGCGCCTGTTCCGTCACGGCCGTCGCCTGCTGCGTGAGCTGCGCCGTGACGGGGTCGAACCGGTCCCGGTCAGCATCCGTAAGGGCCGCCTGTTGCCCAAGCGCCAGCCCCAGGGCGCGCCGCGCGAGTCCGCACACCGGCTGCGCACGGCCTGAGCCACTGTTATCGGATTGTCGAGCCGTTCCTAGCCGAGTGGATCGTCACCTCCGGATTCTGATCGAGGGCGGCAAGCTCCGACGCGGCAGAGGACCCGGGACCGAGCTGCACGAGCTTCGCCCCGCTGACACCGCGGTAGCGCGCCTCCTCACAGGTGAGCACGATCACCTGACAGCCCTCACCGGCGTTCCGTAGCGCCGCCCACAGCTTCGGCAGCCTGGCCGGATCGGAGTGGCCCAGCGCGTCGTCGATGATCACCGGCACGCCGG
>JAFMRN010000219.1 GCA_017354065.1 Solirubrobacterales bacterium | reverse complement strand
CGGGGACAGGAACGTGACCTTTGAGGGGTGCAGCGCGGCCGCGGCCAACCCGAAGGCGACCGAGCCGATGTCCGGGGGCAGCGTGAAGTCCGTGGCGATCGGCGTCTGGTCGGGCTCGATCTCGAAGTGGCGCCAGTCCTCGGAGTGTGTGACCTTGAGCCCGACCTCGGCCATCATCTCGACGGTCAGCTCCAGGTACGGGCGCTCGTTCAGCTCGCCCTCGACCTGGATCACGGTCTTCTCTCTTGCGAACGGCGCGACCATCAGCAGGCCGGAGATCCACTGGCTGAGCGTGCCGTCGATCCGGACCTTGCCACCGCGCGGGCGGCCTGGGTGCACGGTCACCGGCAGCGTCTGCTGGTCATATTCCATCCGGATTCCGAGCCGCTCCAGCGCGCGCAGCAGCGGGCCGATCGGCCGGCGCTTGAAGTAGCGCTGGCCGGTGAAGGTGACCGGACGGTCCCCGAGGCAGGCCAGGCCCAGCATCAGATACAGGGTCGTGCCGGAGCTGCCGACCCGCACCGTGTCGCCGGGCGGTGAGAACGCCCCCCCTTGGACCTCCCAATGGTCGGGCTTGGTCGTGATCTTGGTGCCCAGGTCGCGCAGGCACTGCAGCGTGAACTGGACGTGGCGGGCGTCGGTGCGCTTGGAGATCGTGGAGCTGCCGGGGCTCAGTGCCGCCAGCATCAGCGCGCGGTGCGCGTGGTACTTCGACGGCGGGATCTCAACGGTTCCCTCCAGGGGCTCCTGCGCCCCGGCTACGAGTAGACGCATGTAAGGGACTCCTTCACTTCAGCCAGGCGGTCGATTTGGGTGAGGGGATCCGTTCCCAGCGGCATCAGGATGAACTCCTCAACGCCGACCTCCGTGTAAGCGTGCAGCTGCTCAGCGATATGGGTCGCCGATCCGAGCCCGGTCCAGTGCTCGATCTTCTCCAGGTCCATGCCGTACTGGCCTTGGATGTGGCGTTCGGCTTGGGCGCGTGCGGTTGTCGTGTCGTCGTCTACGTGGACCAGGATCAGGCTGGCGAGCCTCGGTGTCTCGCGGCCGGCGGCAAGCTCGTCGAGCTTCTCTTTGCGTTTGGCGATCGAGCGCGGTGACAGCCACATCGGCAGCCAGAAGTCGGCGTGCTTGGCGGCGCGTTTGAGCGCCGGTTCGCCGCGGCCGCCGACATAGATCGGCGGCTTGGCGCTGATCGCCGGTTTCAGCGGGCCGGAACCGTCGAGCAGTGCGGGCAGCTCGTCGAGTCCCCGGTCGAGGCGCTTGCCGCGTTGGTTGAGTGGCACGCCGGCGGCCTCGAACTCGTAGGGAAATTCTCCCCCGACACCGACGCCGAGCTTCAAGCGGCCCGGTGCCAGCGCGTCGATCGTGACCAGCTGCTTGGCGGTCCAGGCGGTCGGTCTGAGGCCGAGCAGCATCACTGAGAAGCCCAGGTTTATGCGCTCGGTCACGGCGGCCGCCGCGCCGAGGCAGGTCACGGCGTCGAGCAGCGGCGACGGGCAGGCCAGATGGTCGCCGACCCAGGCGGCGTCAAAACCGGCCTGCTCGATCAGCCTGGCGCCCTCCAGCACGGGGGGTGTGACGCCTGAACGGGTACCGTCGAAGGTGGGCAGCAGGACCCCTACCGTGGGGTCTCTCTTCGACGGACGCATGGTGGGTAAAGGTACCTTTAGTGCCCGTCGGCTCCGGGTGCCGGCGGCGATTTTCCAGACGCCCGGGGGGCTCGTTTACGATTCGCGCCATGGACTTTGATCTCACCGGGATCGACGGGCAGCCGATCGATCCAAAAAGCCTGCAGGGCAAGGCGGTTCTGGTCGTAAACGTGGCCTCCAAGTGCGGGCTTACGCCCCAATATGAGGGCCTTGAGGCGCTGCAGAAGAAGTACGGCTCAGAGCGCTTCACCGTGCTTGGCGTACCGGCCAACCAGTTCGCCGGGCAGGAGCCGGGGACACCCGAGGAGATCCAGCAGTTCTGCTCGACCAAGTACGGCGTCTCATTCCCCCTGACCGAGAAGCTGGAGGTCAACGGGCCGCGCCAGCACCCGCTGTACAAGCAGCTGACCGCGTTTGCCGACGCCGACGGCAAGGCCGGAGAGGTCGAATGGAACTTTGAGAAGTTCCTGGTCTCGCCCGCCGGCGACGTCGTCGCGCGCTTCCGCCCGACGGTCGCTCCCGACGATCAGCAGGTCACCGGCGCGATTGAGAAGGTGCTGAGCGCATGAGCGAGCAGCTCAAGACGAGCGAGGTCAAGGTCGGGGACAAGCTGTTGTCCAAGGACGGCACCGAGCTGACCGTGACGCGGATCGACCCGACGTTCCTGACCTTCGACGGGATGATGGCCTTTGTCGAGGACTCGGACCAGCAATGGTTCAAGATGCCGGCCAAGATCGATTCTGAGGTGACGGTCCTCAGCCGCGGCTGATTCCGCACAACTATTTGTGGGCTCCTATCGTTGTGAGCCCAGTGCGACTGATGAAGTTGATGCTTGCCACCCTCGCCGCGGTGGCGCTGATCACGGGCGTGGCGTTGGCGGGCGTGGCCCTGGCCGGACTGGTCAATCCGGCGCACCGAGACAGCGCTGAGCGGGCTTACACGATCAACGTGCCCGCCTATAACCCGGGCGCCCGGCGGATGCGCGCCAACGCGCACCCGCACGCGCACCCCTCCGCCAAGGCGCACAGCTCGCCGGGCAACGCGGCAGACGCGGTCCTGGCCCAGGCCAAGACCGCACGGGCGGTGGACAACCCAAAGGGCGGCGCTCAGAACGTTGGCGGCAAGCCGCTGACCGCGGCCGCGGGCGCGCAGCTGAACGGCGCTTCCGAGTGGATCCCCTACTGGGCGGTCAACTCCGCGGTGGCCTCCGCGACACAGAACGCCAGCCAGGTCAAGGTCGCCCACCCGTTCTGGTATCAGGTGGATGACTCCGGCAAACTGGAGGACCAGTCCGGCGGGCAGGACGGCTGGGCCGTCAACAAGCTGGGTCAGAGCCACATCACGGTGATCCCGACGGTGACCGAGAAGCTGGGCATGAACGACTTCGCCAAGCTGCTGGGCGACAAGAAGAAGCGTGGCGCGCTGGTGAACCAGCTTGCCGCGCTCGGTACCCAGCGCGGTTATGCGGGCATCGACCTGGACTTCGAGAACATCGCGCTCGGTGACCGCGCCCAGCACGGTTCGGCCGCGGACGCAAAGGGCTACCCGCAGTTCGTCAACGACCTGTGCCAGCGGCTGCGTGCCAAGGGCGCCAGCTGCGAGGTCACCGTGATCGCCAAGAACAACGCCGGGCAGGTCGGCGGCGGCGGGCTGGACACGCGCGTGTATGACTACGCGGCGCTGGCCAAGGCCGCGGACCGGGTGCAGCTGATGGCCTACGACGATCACTACCCCGGCGGCAGCGCCGGCGCGATTGCCCCGCTGCCCTGGGTCCAGTCGGTGCTGAGCTACGCGCTCTCCCAGGTTCCGGCCTCCAAGCTGATCCTCGGGATCCCCGCGTACGGCTACAACTGGTCGACCAGGGGCGCCACCGGCACGCTGACCTCACCGGCAGCCGAGCAGCTCGCCTCCCAGGTCGGCGCGAAGGTCTCCTGGGATGCGAGTCAGGCAGAAGCGAACTTCGACTACCGCACTCGGGTCGGCACGCACACCACGACCAAGACGACGACCCGCCGGGTCAAGAAGCGCGTCAAGACCACGGTGAAGACGACCGTCAAGACCAAGGTGACCAAGAAGGTCAAGCAGAAGGGCAAGCCGGACAAGACCGTCACCACGGTCGTGCCCAAGACCGTCACCAAGCCCGGCACCAAGGTGATCACCGTGACCCAGAAGGTCCAGACGAAGACCAACCACCCGGTCTTTGCCCAGCACACCGTGTGGTTCGACAACGCCACCGCGGACTACGACCGCGCGGTCCTGGCGGCCAACGATCATCTGGCCGGTGTCGCGCTGTGGGCCGCCGGGGATGAGGATCCCTCGTTCTGGGGGATGCTCTCCAAGCTGCACTGAGTCCGGCGGGGCCAGTCCCCGGGCTGTCGGTCTTCGTACCTCCTGATTCCGTGCCTCGCAGTTTTGGGGTTATATATGGGCGCCCAAATGGGGTTATAAAACCGCGAGGGCGGCTGGCGTACGTACATCTGGTACGGCACGACGTACTCCAGGGGCATTGAGGTGGACAATGCGCCTGTTAGATGCTCGCTAGCTTCGCCTCGCTGATCGACGTTCCCCGCTACGTGGTACCCGTCCACGGACCGGAGCGGTGGTGGTCCGGTCCGCTGAACACAGAGCGGCTCGCGCTGGACTCCGTGCAGTGCGCCGCGGTGGCCGCGAACTCCGTGCAAAGCGACGCGATTGCGGGGATCCGCGCGGATCTGGTGGCCGCCAACTTCGCCTCAATCGGGCACCTGAAGATCGGTGGTGAGCGCGTGACGCCGTTCGCCGAGCTGTCCGGGTACTTCCGCTGCGCTGCCGATGGCTGGATCCGGACACACGGGAACTACCCACACCACGCGGCCGCCCTGGCGCGCGCAACCGGCG
>JAFMRN010000050.1 GCA_017354065.1 Solirubrobacterales bacterium | reverse complement strand
CAATGTGGCCGGCCGCTGGTCATTGGCCGCCCGCTTGTTCGATCCCGACCGGGACATCTCAGCGCACCGCCGCGCGCTAGCCGAACTGCTGCTGGAGCGCTACGGCGTGCTCACGCGTGAGCAGGTCCTGGCCGAGGGCGTGCCGGGCGGGTTCTCAGCGCTGTACCCGGCGTTGGGCGACCTGGAGACGCTGGGCGTCGCGCGGCGCGGCTACTTCGTGGAGGGGCTTGGCGGCGCCCAGTTCGCTCTGGCTGGCGCTGTTGAGCGGCTGCGCGAGGGCGGTGCTGCGGGTTGTGTGGTCCTGTCGGCGGCTGACCCAGCCCAGCCTTATGGTGCGGTCCTGCCCTGGCCCTCACGCTCTGACTCGGGCCGCGGTCCTGCGCGTGTCGGCGGTGCCTACGTGGTTCTCAGCGGTGGCGATCCGATCCTGTATCTGGAGCGCGGCGGCCGGGGGTTGCTGTGTCTGGTCGACCTCGGTGATCCACGGGTCGCGGACGCCCTGCGCGCTTTGGTCGGGCACCTGCGTGACGCCCGGCGCCGCGTCGCACTGGAGAAGGTCAACGGCGAACCCGCGCTGGGGAGCCCGTTGGGATCGTTGCTGATCGAGGCGGGGTTCGAGGAGGGGCCGCGGCGGTTGACGTTGAGCGCCTGAGCGGACCATATGATCGAGGCTCATGCACAGCACCACCGGCTTAAGACTCGGAGTCCTTACCGGCGGAGGCGACTGCCCGGGGCTGAACGCGGTGATCCGCGCGGTGGTCCGCAAGGGCATCGACCAGCACGGTGACGAGCTGATCGGATTCCGGCACGGCTGGCGTGGCGTGCTGGAGGACATCCATGAGCCACTGGATATTGATTCGGTCCGCGGGATCCTGCCGCGTGGCGGCACGGTCCTCGGCAGCTCCCGCGTGAACGTGTTCGCGCAGCCTGGCGGTGTTGACAGCGTGCGCGCGACGTTCGAGCGTCACCGCCTTGACGGCCTGATCGCGATCGGCGGGGAGGGCACGCTCGGTGGCGCCAAGGAGCTGGGCGACCACGGCTTCAACGTGATCGGCGTGCCCAAGACGATCGACAACGACATTGGGGCGACCGACCAGACCTTCGGCTTTGACACCGCCGTCAGGGTCGCGACCGAGGCGATTGACCGGCTCCACTCGACCGCTGAGAGCCACCACCGCAACCTGGTGGTCGAGGTGATGGGGCGCCACGCCGGCTGGATCGCGCTGCACGCCGGCCTGGCCGGCGGCGCCGACGTGATCCTGATCCCGGAGCAGCCCTTTGACATTGATGAGGTGTGTGCGCTGATCCGGCGCCGGCACGCGCGCGGGCGCTACTTCGCGATCGTCGTGGTCGGGGAGGGAGCCACCCCGAAGGAGGGGACCCTGGAGGTGGCTCCGCCGAGCGTTGACGAGTTCGGCCACGAGCGGCTGGGTGGCATCAGCCGTGTTCTGGAGCGCGAGATTGAGCGCCGCACCGGCTATGAGACCCGCTCGACGATCCTCGGCTATGTCCAGCGTGGCGGCACGCCGACCGCGTTTGACCGGGTGCTGGCCACGCGTCTCGGCCTGGCCGCGGTAGACGCTGCCCACGCCGGCTCCTGGGGGATGATGACCTCGCTCCAGGGCACTGAGATCGGTTTGGTGAGCCTGGCCGAGGCGACAGCCGAGCGGCGCCGCGTGCCGCTTGAGGAGTATGCGCGTTACGGCAGCCTATTCGGATGAGCAGGACGCTGAAGCTGGCCCCGCTCGCGCTCCTGTGCGGGCTCGGCATGAGCGCCTGCGGTTCAGCGCGCCCAACGAAGCGTGCAATCCCCGCGGGGTATCACCGCTTCGACCAGCCCGTCAGCGCGGGAGTTGGCTTCGCGCTTCGGGTGCCCGCTGGGTTCGCGGCTGACTCGCCGCAGATAACCCCAGAGGGCTGGGCCTCTGTGACCTTGGGCAAGCCGCGGGGTGACGACCCGGTGGGGCTCTCAGCCAACGGGGCGGTGCTTGTCAACTGGTCTTCCGCCCCGGGTAGTGTCACGCTCGCTCAGCAGGTCGCCGAGACCAGTGCTCCTGCCGGGAACACGAACTACCGCCGCAGCTCCCAGCGGGTCAATATCCGTGGCGCGAGTGACGCGCGGCTGGTCACCCAGACCTACACGGACGCCGACGGTACTCCGACCACCTCCCGCACGCTCTGGGTAAAGAGCGAGCGCGGACCGCTGGTGGGCGTGCTTGCGGTCGGTCCTGATCGCGGTGCGTTGCTTGACTCCGCAGCGGTGATCAGGTCGTTCGCGTGGACCGCGGGCTGAGCCGTGACGCTTCCGCCGTCAATACGGCGCCTGGAGGTCGGGGAACATCGGGAAGTGCTTGACGTTCCTTGTCAGCAGCTCGGTGCCTGTGCGGATGGCTGTCGCCGCGATCGCGAGGTCGGCGCTGTCGATCGTGTGATGGCTGGGAAGCCAGTGCCGGCCGAGAGAGCCGGCTTCCTCTGCGATCTCGCTGTCGACGGAATGCCAGACCAGGGTCGACAGGAGTGCCCGCGTGTAGCTCTCCTCGGGGGGGCGCATGCCGGCGAGGACTTCAAGGCGGGTGATTTCGCTCGCGTGAAGGACGTCCGCGGCCCGCTCCCGCTCCAGCAGCGTTGCCGCGTCCGGATGGCCTCGCAGGTAGTCGATCAGTACTGACGTGTCGACCAGTGCGGTCACTTCTGGTGCTCGACCAGACGAGAGCCAGAGCGTCTCTGTTCGACCCAAGCCTCACCGTCAAGGTCGTGGTCCTTCCATGACCCGAAGGCCTCACGCATGGTTGCGAGGTCGTCCTCCGTGGAGCGCTCAGAGCCGTACGTGTGCTCCACCGCATTCCGGATCAGCGCCGACAGCGACAGACCGGTCCGTGCTGCAGCGGCGTCCAGAGCGCGTCGCTCGCGCTCCGTAAGCGAGATCTGCGTGCGCTGCATGATGTAATCTTACATCAGAACTTCAGCGCGGCTCTGCATCTGGGGATCCGTCCGACTGGCTAGCGTCGGTGATCGTGGTTCGGATGAGACCGTCGCACTCCAGTTCTTGACTGTGGTATCAACGTCACAGATGTCGGCTGCTGCGCGTAGCGAAGACACCGCTGCGCTGTTGCGCAAGGTGCCCGTTTTTTCGACCCTCGCCGAGGAGGACCTCGCCCGCGTGGCGGAGGTCGCCGTTCCGCGCCGGTTCGGTGCCTCGGAGGTCGTCTTCCGTGAGGGCGATGAGTCCAATACCTGTTACGTGGTGCGCAGCGGCAAGGCCCGCGCGATCCGCGCGCACTCCGACGGACGTTCCATCACGCTCGCGAATTTCGGACCCGGGGACATCTTCGGCGAGCTCGCGATGTTCGACAACGAGCGTCGCTCCGCGACGATCGAGACGATCGGCGTGACCGACGTGATCGCGATCCTCGGCGGGGACATGCGTCGCCTCATGCGCGAGCACCCGGAGATCGCGGTGAAGCTGATCGCCGCGCTCGCCCAGCGCTTGCGCGACACCAACGAGCGCCTCGCGCGCCAGTCCTTCCAGACAGTCCAGAGCCGGGTGGCTGCCGTGCTGGCTCAGATGGTCGAGGCCGCGCGTGAGAGCGGTGCGGTCGATGAGGACGTGCTGATCACCTCGACCCAGGCCGACCTCGCCCAGATGGCCGGCTCCTCACGCGAGTCCGCCAGCCGCTTCCTGGCGGTGCTTGAGCGCGCTGGGATCATCACCCAGGGCCGCGGCAAGCTCGTGGTGCACGATCCTGATTCGCTGGCGCGCTACGTGTACTAGCGGCCTCGCGGCGCCGTCTGTCAGCTAGTTTTGCCAGCCTGCGGGTCTATGGCCAAGGTGTTCCAAAAGACCGAGGCGGTTCCGGCCGAGGAACCCGAGGAGTTCTCCTACGGCGGCGTCGTAGTGCGCGGCGACAAGATCGTCGTCACCGTTCCGATCAAGCGCAGCCAGGACGGCTCGAAGGTGCTGGCGCTGCCCAAGGGCCATGCCGAGTCAGGGGAGACGCCCCAGGAGGCTGCGCTCCGCGAGGTTCGGGAGGAAGCCGGGGTTAAGGGCAAGCTCGGCCCTGAGATCGGGCATGTCACCTACCACTATGAGCGCAAGAAGAAGATGCGCTACAAGCAGGTCACCTTCTACCTGATCGAATATCGCTCCGGCGACCCGGATGATCACGATCATGAGATGGAGGACGCCTACTGGCTGTCCTTCGACAAGGCGATCAAGCGTCTCACCTACAAGGGCGAGCGTGAGATTGTCGTGCGTGCCCAGAAGATGGCCAAGAAGCTCACCTGACCGAACGCCTGCGCCACCGATAAGCTGGATCCGGTGCGCGTTCTGAACTTCTACTCCTCGGTCTTCGCAGACCAGCTGCGGCGAGGTCGCAAGACAGCGACGATCCGCCTCGGCGACAAGTCCCACAAGTACCGCAAGAACGAGCTGGTGGTGGTGACCATCGGCTACCAGCACTCACCGCGGGAGAAGATCTTCAATGCCGTCATTGACCAGGTTGAGGTCAAGCGGATCCAGGAGCTGTCCCCCCGGGACATCGAGCACGACAACCCGGAGTTCCGTCGCATCGATGAGCTCGTGCACTTCCTGGAGCAGATCTACGGCAAGTCCGTCTCCCAGGAGGACCTGGTCACCGTTGTCCGCTTCTCACAGGTGATTGAGAACCCGCCCGACATGCGCGACCGCATCCACGGTCTCGGGGGCGCTCAGAACTAACGGCCCTTCTTCGCGTGGGGGCGCGCTGGTAGCTTCGGCGCCGGACGGTGACGCGCTGGAGCCTGCTTGTGGCTTCCCTTACCCGGCGACTGCCGGGTGACGTGCTTGGGCGCCGGCCGCTTGGGAGCGTTGTGTTTGGCCGGCGGGGCCTTGTGCGCTGGGCGCTTGGCGG
The DNA here is from genome assembly GCA_017354065.1 of Solirubrobacterales bacterium. Lineage (GTDB taxonomy): Bacteria > Actinomycetota > Thermoleophilia > Solirubrobacterales > Solirubrobacteraceae > Palsa-465. Next base: position 6,247 of record JAFMRN010000050.1, on the reverse strand, counting down.
CCTTGTGCTTGCCCGCCGGCTGCCGGGTTGGCTTATGCGTCACTCGCTTCGGGTGCTGCGGTGCCGCGGTGGGCGAGGACATGCTCAACGTGGCGCCCGTCGATGTCTGACTGTTGGTCTGGCTGGCGTTGTTACTGCTCGACCCGCCGCTGCTGAAAATCGCGATCAGGACGATCACCAGCAGAAGGCCACCTGCGACAGCGAACAGTCGCTTGGCGCGCGGCGTCATCTGTGTTCGGGATGGGTTCGCGCCGTTGGACCGGTCTTTGCGGAGCTGCGGTGTCACACGGCCGCGGCTCTTGTCGCGGCTGGGCCGGCCAGCGCTGGCGCGCCTGCTCGAACCCGATCGGCTCCAAATGCTCTCAGTGGGCTCACCGTCCGCGTCGTCCGTGTCTGTCGGGGTCGGGGGGGAGGCAGGGGGATCTTTGCGCGGGCCGCGGGTCAATGCGCCATGCATCGTTACGCCGGCGATCACCTTTGAGGCCAGCGAGTTGCCGGGCTTATCCTCACCCTCGCTTGAGTCGCCGGCTCGCTCGTCACCGGTGCGAGGCTCCGGGGTTCGCTGGCGTGTGGGCGCCGGTCCGGTCATTGCGCTCCGCGACTGCTGACGCGGAGCGTCTGTGCTCGTGGCCCGCCCACCGGCTTTGGGCTCGGTGGGCGGCAGTGGCGCCGCGTCTGGCGCTGGTGCCGACTCTTGCGGCGGCTCGGCCTGGGACTCCTGCGCTGCCGCTTCCGGGAGTCCCTGACCCATGGGGAGTCCACTTCCCCAGCCGGCTATGCCGGACGCTGGCTGCGGGTTGTCGCTGGGTGTCGGCGGTTCTGGGCTGGCAGGCGGAGGCTCCGACGCGTCCGGTTTGGGCGGTGGCGCCGGCTGTGAGGGTTCAGCAGGTTCGGAGCGTTCAGCCGGAGTCTCATGGCCCGGGCGACGCACCGGCGGATCATCGGTGGTCGAGGCCATCTTCGCCAAGACGGCGGCGAGATCCGCGGGGTCGCGTGCCTTCGAGCGTTCGTCGTGGTCGTCTTGGCTCACGAGAGCTGTCCTATCAGCGATACACGATTGGCTGTGGCTTGCATGGCGCGTGCAGGAATGAACCCCAGTGCCGCGTCCCCCGGGTCGTCTGGATCGTAACGCTTGCGGAGTTGTAGTACCGCCGTCCTGTGCAGGTGACGGGATCGCTCAGAACTACTCGCGCCCGGTAGTGCACGCGATGGCCCTGGTTACAGTCCGCACCGCAAATCCATGCCGACAGGGTGCCGTGCGCGGCGGCCTGCGAGCCACCCCAGCTTGACCAGGAGAGGTGCTGAAGGGTCCCATCGGATGCGACCGTTAGCGCCGACGGTCGAACGGTTGCCGTATAGGTCAGGTCGACGGCCGCGATCTGCCCGGCGCTGACCCTAGCCAGCCCTTTAGGCTGGCTAGGCGCGGTCGTTGTCGGGTTGTCCCGAACGGTGGGAAGGACCTGCGGTGTACTGTTGGCCGTCGATCCACCGCAGGCCGCGAGCGTCGCCGCCAGCATGGCGGCGGTCATGGTTGTGAGCGTGATCTGCCGTACGCTCATTTGCACTTTCCGCTCAGAACGTAGCTCTCATAATGTTGGCCGTCCTGCACGTGCTTGCCGTAATTTGCTTCGCCGCCTGAGGCTTCGCCTGCGCCTGATACCTGCACGTTCTGGGCGATCGCCCAGACCGGGAGGTTCTTCTGCTGGTTGTAGACGTCCTTGAGCCCTTTGTTTGTCTGGACCCCGTTTAGGAACATCGAGGTCGCCATGAGCGGGTTCATCTCCTGAGAAATTGGGTCTCCATGACCCGGCATGGCCCAGGTAGGGGGGGTCTGCTGAAACAGGCCGTAGGACGGTGGCCCGTTCTGCATAAGGCCCATAACGCTCTCGTCGGACGCTGTTGTGAGGGTTATGAGCAGCGGCTTGGGATCCTGCTTCGGGTCCGGCAGCCCAGTGCTGCTCTCAAGCGACTTGTACGCCTTGTAGATCGAGCAAGCGTTCGCGTTTTGGTTGGGGCTGGAGGCGGCGTAGCCCATCGCCACGCCACCGCCGAACGAGCTGGCACTTGCCGCGGGGCCACCCTTGTCGTAGTCCACCAAGTGCACGTTGCCGTTGCCGCTCGAGTCGTCGCCGCTGCCGGAACTGGAGCTGTCGCTGCTCACCGTCGCGCCGCACTGTACGCCGTTCAACCCCACTACGTTTGGCTTGCCGGGGATCGGGCGCGTGAGCTGAAACTTCGCGAGCTGCGCATCGGTCACCTTGGTGATCCCGCCCTTACCACCGCCGGCAATGGTCACCTGCGCTGCGGCGCCACACTTCTCCATGTTCCCGGCATCCTTATCAGCGCCCTTTGTTCCGCCCTTGACCGAGTCGATCTTGCCGACCTGGCCGACAACATGCAGCTTCAGGCTCTTACCGAGCTTGTCCAGGGCGCCGGCGATGCGCGATTCGCAGTCGCCGCCGAAATTCGCGCTCCCGGCGATCGAGAAACCGTTGGCGTTGCTCTGCTTGCCTTTGGGAGCCTGGAACGGGGCGACATGTATTAGACCGGCCGAGCAATCGGGCGTTTGCTCGATCGAGGGACTGGCCTGCGCACCGCTATCGCTGGTGGCGCGTGCTTGCGCAGAACCGCCCTCGCTCGGAGTCGGAGATTTGCTGCCGAGCTTCTGATTGGTGTTGACCGACACCTGCACGTCGGCCGGGGCGTCGCCGGAACCTGACGCCTTGTTGCAACTCGCCACGGTGGCCTGGTTGTCGCTCGCGTACTGGGCCGCGGCCGCACAAACGTCGGCCATCGAGTAATGCCCCGTCTGGGGAACGCCGTTTACGTAGACGGTCCGGTTGTACTCCTGGATCAGCTTGTTCTCACCGGCGAGCGCGGCGGCGTCCGCCGCGCTTTGGGCGTTGGTGCCGATGGTGGATGCCGAACCGAGCCAGAACAGAAACATGCCGACCACGAGCACGAAGAACGCGATAGCCCCGCTCAAGAGCAGGACTTGCCCTTCTTCCCCGGTCACATCTTGGACACACCGAGTCAGTCGCGCAGCACAACGACAGTCCAATTTATAGTGGCAGGCGCCCACAGTGAAAGTCCATTTTCAGAAGTATTGGATCTGGTCCTCTCAGTCCATCAAGCTCGCAGCATATCCGGGCTAGACCTAGGTATGACGAGCCTGTACCTTCTGACACAAAAACCAGTGCCTAGGTATGAAAGGACCATACCTTGCCCTTGTACAGGCGTGTGAGTGCCGCGTATGCTCCGGCCTGTACAGGTGTCATCAGAGCGGCACGCAGCGAGGGCCACGGAGGAACAACCGTCGATGCTAGGGGTCAGGAGCAAGCGCAAGGAGTCGAGTCAGGGGGGCGTGAGCGCTGATGATGGAGGGCGCAGCACAAGCCTGCGTTCGGGGGGAAAGTCCCGCAGCGTCCGTCAGATGAATCCGCGCCAGCGCCAGGGCGTCCTGCTTCTGGTTCTCGCGGCGATCGGGCTGATCGTGGTTTTCGCGCTCATCGCCAGCTACGTGAGCTCCGTTTCCAAGCAGGTCGGCCCCGTTGAAGACGAGGTCGTGCTGACCCGGACGGTGAAGCCCTACACGCCGATCACCAGTGCTGATCTGGGTTCCCGCCAGGAGCCGCAGAGGTGGGCAGCCAGGAATGTGATGACCTCACCGAGCCAAGCTATTGGCCAGGTCAGTCAGACGGCGCTGCAGCCCGGCACGGTGCTGCAGTCGGGAATGGTGAGCGCACCATCGCAACTTCCCCCGGGGGACCAGGAGTTCACCCTTTCCCTCAGTCCGGATGACGCGGTTGATGGGCAGATCAAGCCCGAGTCGACGGTCGACATCATCGGCGTATTCAGCGGCGGCAAGGGCGGCGGCCATACACGGGTCGTGGTTCCCAACGTGAAGGTCCTGAACACGGCCAGCGGTGGTAGTTCGGGCGGCAGCAGTTCGGGCGGATTCTCCGTGATTTTGGCGCTGACCCCTGAGCAGGTGCTCCAGGTAGAGGGCGCCAAATCCTGGGCCAGTGATCTGGCCCTGTCACTGGTACAGCAGGGCACCAAGCAGGGTGTGCCTGGACCGGTGACCCAAGGCAGCCTATGACGCGGGTTCTGATCGCAGTCAATGATCCTCGCTTGACTGATCAGCTGTATGGGCTGATCACCGAGAGCGAGGAACTGGAGGTCGCCGGCGCCGTCCGCGACCCTCAGGAACTGCGTGGCGGTAACGCGCGAGCCGATGAGGTCGACGCGATCATCGTGCACGACCGCAAGGGCTCGGTTCCGCTGCTGGAGCTGACCCGAGAGCTGTCGACCAACCAGCCGGAGCTGGGTCTGGTGCTGATAGTCGGTGACTCGGGGCCCGAGGTACTCCGGGCCGGTATGCAAGCGGGTGCCCGCGACGTTATCTCCCAGCCAGTCGGACTGGAGGCACTGGAGATGAGCGTCATGGCTGCCGCAGCCTGGACTCAGGCGCTGCGTCGCAGGGCCGCGCGGGACACCGGGGATCTGCGCGGGGTCGGTCGGGTCGTGACCGTTGTCGGGGCAAAAGGCGGGGTCGGAACGACCACGGTCGCCGTGCACATGGCCCTCGCTGCGCGGCAGCTGCGCACCGCATCGGTGTGCCTGATCGAGTACGACCTGCAAGCCGGCGATATCCGATCGTTCCTGGATCTGCCCCACAGGCGCAGCGTTGCGGACCTGGTCACGGTCGCTGACGAGCTGACCACGCGCAACCTGCAGGAGTCGCTGTTCACGCACCAGTCGGGGATGCGAGTGCTGTTTGGTCCTGAGCACGGCGAGCAGGCCGACGAGGTGACCGCTTCGGCCGCGCGCAACATCATCACCGCTATCCGCACCCGTGAAGATCTCACGGTGATCGACGCTGGCACTACGTTGACCGAGGCCAGTGCGATAGCGATCGAGATGGCTGACACGGTGGTGGTCGTATCCACGCCAGACGTGGTTTCTCTGCGCGGAGTCACGCGCGCAAAGGAGCTGTGGGATCGGTTGAAGGTCGAGCCGCCCGCAGTGGCGGTGCTCCTGAACCAGACGTCGCGGCGGCATGAGATCCAGCCCGATCTCGCTCGCCGAGTGGTGGCCTCGCCCGTGCTGGAGACGACCGTGCCGTCCGATTTCTGGGCGCTTGAGCCCGCGGTCAACACTGGCATCCCGGACGCGGGAGCAGCTTCTCAGACGCTGTTGTCACCGATGGCTTCCGTGCTGGCCGAGATCTCGGCGCTGTCATCCGAGGACGCTGAGAAGAGCGATGTTGACCGGCGTGCCAGCTTGGCCGCGCGACTTGCCGGGGAGAGCGGACAGGCCGTGGTGGAGTTTGTGGGGGTTCTGCCGGTCCTGCTGATCGTCATAGTCGCCGTCTGGCAGATCGTGTTAGTTGGCGCGACCTTCGTGTTCGCCTCACACGCCGCGCGTGCGGGCGCCGCCGCTTTTGCGGTCGGTGATCCCGTGGTTAGTGCGGCCGAGAAGGGCATGCCACCCGGGTGGAAGTCGGGCGTGAAGGTGACTGATGCCAACCCGGGCGACACCGGTCCCGACGGCCAAAAGCTGCCGACCGACATCGGTTCGGTCCAGGTCACCGACCAGGTCCCGATCCTGTTTCCCGGGTCGGGATTGGGGATCCCCATCACCTCGCACGCAACAACCCCGATCGAGGATCAGCTCCTGCAGGGTGAGTCAAACCCTATAACGACCACCAGCCTTGGCGATGTCGGCGGTGGGTTTGCCGCGACCGCTGCCGGGATGCCGAAGATCAAACCGCCTGCGCTGATTCCCGGCAACAAAGCCCAGCTCCAGCCTAATGGGGACGCGGCGGCACCGCGGAGCGCGCCGAAGTCGGTCCAGCAGATGATTGGGGCGGCCAACGCGATAGACCGCTATCCATACTGCTGGGGGGGCGGGCACGGGCCTGGTTTCATCCCGACGCCGGGGCTGGGATCGGGGGATAGCGTTGCCTCCCATGACTGTCACGCGCCCAAGGTTGGCTATGACTGCTCAGGCTCGACGTCGTTCGTGCTCGGGGCGGTCCATCAACTCGCTGCCCCGCAAACCTCGGGGTATTTCGGAGGATGGGGTGCGCCTGGGCCGGGCAAGTGGGTCACGATCTACTCGACGGGGGATCACGTGCACATGGTCATCGCCGGACTTGATTTCAACACGGACCTCCCTCCCGAAAACGGCCCGCGGTGGGGTAACCCTGGCGCTGACATGAGCGGCTATACGGAGAGCCATC